>NZ_JBNNGK010000008.1:0-198732 GCF_050268245.1 Serratia sp. NPDC078593
TGTCAGATTGCTATGCGCCTGTTAGGGCGCGGCTGGTAACAGAGCCTTATAGGCGCATATGAAAAACCTCCGGCTATGCCGGAGGATATTTATTTTGTGCTAAGCCTGCTGCTTCTTGGTTAAGCTAAGCACGAACAGAATGGCTGCGCTTAGCACCACTGAAGGGCCGGCGGGCGTATCGTAGCAGGCCGAAAAGGTTAACCCGCCGGTGACGGCAATCATGCCAAATAGCACCGCATAACCGGCCATTTGCTCGGGGGTACGGGCAAAGCGACGCGCGGTGGCGGCAGGAATAATGAGCAGTGAGGTGATGATCAGTGCGCCGACGAACTTCATCGCCAAACCGATAGTTAATGCCGTCACCAGCATTAATACGGTGCGCGCCCGTACCAGATTAACTCCGTCAACATGGGCCATTTCCGGGCTGATGGTCATCGACAACAAATCACGCCATTGCCACGCCAGCACGACCAACACCATCACTACGCCGATTGCGATCATCGTGATATCGCTTAGCGTCACCGATAGCAAATCGCCAAATAGATAGGCCATGAGATCGACGCGCACGTTCGACATCAGTGCAACGACGACTAAACCCAGTGATAAGGCGCTATGTGCCATGATGCCCAGCAAGGTATCGACGGAAAGCTGTGGCCGGCGTTCCAGCCACACTAAGGCCAATGCCAGTACCAAGGTGACGGCGATGACGGCGTAAAAAGGATTTACATTGAGCAGCAAACCAAACGCGACGCCCAGCAGTGAGGCATGTGCCAAGGTATCGCCGAAATAAGACATGCGCCGCCAAACGACAAAGGAACCTAACGGGCCGGCCGCACTGGCTAACAAAATCCCGGCGAGCCAGCCGGGGAACAACAATTCAATCATGCTTCACGACCCTCGGTTTTTTTTAACACAATTCTTCCTTTCAGATCGTGGCGGTGGTTATGGTGGTGGCGGTAAATGGCTAATTGTTCGGCTCCGCGATTGCCAAACATGGCGATAAACTCGGGGTGCATTGATACCACTTCTGGGGTGCCGGAGCAGCAAATATGCTGATTCAGGCACAGAACTTCATCCGTTTTTGCCATCACTAAATGCAGGTCGTGCGATACCATCAATACGGCACAGCCCAGCTCTTTGCGCAATTGATCGATCAGATCATACAGAGCCAATTGACCATTGACATCAACACCTTGTGTTGGCTCATCGAGTACCAATAACTGCGGTTTATTGAGCAACGCGCGTGCGAGTAGAACGCGTTGATTTTCTCCACCAGACAGTTTTTGCATCGGTTGATCGAGCAAGTGCGCGGCATTGACCCGTTTCAATGCGGGTAAAATATCGGCTTTTTTCACGCCAGGTTTCAGGCGCATAAACCGGCTAACCGTTAATGGCAAGGTGGCGTCCAGATGTAATTTTTGTGGGACGTAGCCAATGCGCAAACCCGGTAGGCGTTCAACCTCACCTTGCGTGGGGGCGATCAGCCCCAAAACCACACGAACTAGAGTCGATTTACCCGCGCCATTGGGGCCAAGTAGCGTCAAAATACGCCCTGGTTGCAGGTTGAGTGAAATATTCGACAGCACATTACGGCTGCCAAAAGAGAGGGAGATATTTTTTAGTGTTGTCAGTGTAGACATGTCTGATTACATTTTGCAGAACTAACCGAATGTTATAATATCACGCCTCACTGATGAACACGATGGGGATAATTGACAATGAGACAAAAAAATAAATGGCTGCAGCGAACCTTATTAGCGAGTGCGCTGATGCTGGCTGGCAGCGCTTATGCTGCGGTGGTGACGACGTTACGCCCGATAGGATTTATTGCCTCAGAAATTGCAGATGGGGTTACCGATACGGAAATACTGTTGCCGGATGGTGCCTCACCGCATGATTTTGCCTTGCGGCCATCAGATATTCAGCGTTTGAGATCGGCCGATCTGGTGATATGGGTCGGGCCGGAAATGGAGGCGTTTTTGACTAAAGCGTTGCAACCCATCGCAAATAATAAGCAGTTGGCCATTGCCGAGTTATCAACGGTTAAACCGTTGTTGATGAAAGGTGACGACGACGATGATCATCATCATGACCATGCGGATCATGCGCATAGTCATGCGGGTCACGAACATCACCATGATCATCACCATGATCATCACCATGGTGAATATAATATGCACGTTTGGCTGTCGCCAGAAATAGCAAAAGTGACTGCGATCGCGATTCACGACAGATTGTTGGAACTTATGCCGCAAAACAAGGACAAATTAGACGCAAACCTGCGCCAGTTCGAGGATCAGCTAGCGCAAACTGACAAAAATCTTGTTAAGATGCTTACGCCTGTGCAAGGTAAGGGTTATTTTGTTTTTCATGATGCTTATGGCTACTTTGAAAAACACTTCGGTCTGGCTCCATTAGGCCATTTTACCGTCAACCCTGAAATCCAGCCTGGAGCGCAGCGCTTACATCAAATTCGAACACAGTTGGTTGAGCAGAAAGCAGAATGTGTTTTTGCTGAACCACAATTCAGGCCGGCCGTAATCAATGCCGTTGCCAAGGGGACCAATGTGCGTTCTGGAACGCTGGATCCGTTGGGTAGCGGCATCGCATTGGGGAAGGGCAGCTACGGGAATTTCCTGACAGCGCTGTCGAACCAATACGTGAGCTGCCTGAATTAGAGATTATGAGGATAAAATCGAGTGCAGCAGATAGTCCGAACTATCGCTCTGGCGTATAACAACCTGCCACGACCCCATCGCGTTATGCTGGGGTCGTTGACAGTGGTTACTTTGGCCGTTGCCGTTTGGCGGCCTTTTGTTTATCACCCAGAACAGAACCCCATCGTTAAAAATGTTGAGCTAGAATCCGGTCAGTTACGTTCGCTGTTGCCAGAGGCCAGTGAACCCATTGATATCGACCAACCTACCCCCGATGATGACATCCCGCAGGATGAGCTGGACCAAAAGGTCGCCGGAGAGGAAGGTGTGCATGAATATGTCGTCTCAACCGGGGATACGCTGAGCAGTATTTTGACCCAGTACGGCATCGAAATGTCGGATGTGGCCTTGCTGGCGTCGCAAAATCGCGAATTACGTAACTTAAAAATCGGTCAACAACTGTCCTGGACAGTCAATGATGCCGGCGATCTTCAACGCTTGACGTGGGAAGTGTCTCGCCGTGAAACGCGTACCTATGATCGCACGGGGGATACCTTCAAAGAAACGAAGGAAACCCAGAAGGGTGAATGGCGCAATCAGGTGCTCAGTGGCCGCTTAAGCGGTAGCTTTGTCAGCAGCGCGTCGGCGGCAGGCCTGAACCGCGGCGAAATCAGCGCGGTAATTAAAGCATTACAGTGGCAATTGGATTTTCGCAAGTTACGTAAAGGCGACCGTTTTTCTGTGTTGATGTCTCGTGAAATATTTGAAGGCAAGAGCGAGCAAAGCCATCTACTTGGCGTACGTTTGCGCACCGGCGGCAAAGATTATTATGCTATTCGTGCCGAAGACGGTAAATTTTACGATCGCCAAGGTTCTGGTTTAGCGCGTGGTTTTATGCGCTTCCCTACTACGAAGCAGTTCCGTATTTCTTCCAACTTTAATCCGCGCCGTGTTAACCCGGTTACGGGGCGTATTGCACCGCATAAAGGTGTTGACTTCGCTATGCCGCAGGGCACGCCGGTATTGGCTGTAGGGGACGGTGAGGTGGTCATCGCTAAGCGCAGCGGCGCTGCTGGCAACTATGTGGCAATTCGCCATGGCCGCCAATACACGACGCGTTACATGCACTTGAAAAAGCTGCTGGTTAAGCCTGGGCAGAAAGTTAAACGCGGCGATCGTATCGCGCTTTCCGGCAATACGGGGCGTTCAACCGGTCCACATCTGCACTATGAATTCTGGGTAGGCAATCAGGTGGTGAACCCGTTGACGGCGAAACTGCCGCGCTCCGAAGGTTTGAGCGGAAAAGACCGCAGCGATTACTTAGCTCAGGTGCGTCAAGTCGTGCCGCAACTGCAGCTGGATTAATCCCCTCAATACAATTAACGCGTCGGTCTGATGTTCAGGCCGACGCTTTCTTTTGGCGCTTTGTGATAGTTAATTGCAAATCCTTCCTCCGCAATTATTATTAGTCGAACCGCTAAATTAAGAGTTAGTGCATGCAAAACGAGAACAAGTCGAACGTAGAGTTCATTCCACAATTTAAAAAAGCCTTTCTCCATCCGCGTTATTGGGGAGTTTGGCTGGGAACGGGCTTGATGGCCGGTGTTTCGATGATCCCTGCGCGTATGCGCGATCCGGTACTTGGCGCGTTGGGTAGGCTGGTCGGAAAAGTTGCCAAAGGCGCACGACGCCGGGCTCGCATTAATTTGCTGTATTGCCTGCCGGAGATCTCGGAAAGTGAACGTGAACACATCATCGATGAAATGTTCGCTACTGCACCGCAATCGATGGTGTTAATGGCTGAGCTGGCATGCACCAACCCGCAGCGGGTATTGCAGCGGGTGAATTGGCACGGTGAGGAGGTGCTGGAGAAGATTCGTGCCGAAGGGCGTAACGTCATTTTCCTGGTACCGCACGGGTGGGCCGTCGATGTGCCTGCAATGTTGATGGCGGCTCGCGGCCAGCCCATGGCAGCCATGTTCCATAACCAGCGTAACCAACTGGTGGATTATTTGTGGAATGCGGTACGGCGAAAATTTGGTGGACGAATGCATGCACGTAATGACGGCATCAAACCATTTATCAGTTCTGTTCGTCAGGGATACTGGGGATATTATCTGCCAGACCAAGATCACGGTGCGGAACACAGCGAATTTGTCGATTTCTTTGCGACGTACAAGGCAACGTTGCCAGCAGTCGGGCGTTTAATGAAGGTTTGTCGTGCGGCGATTGTCCCTTTATTCCCGGTTTATAATGGCAAAACCAGTATGCTAGATATTTATATTCGTGAGCCAATGGATGATTTGGCGCAGGCCGACGATCTTCGCATTGCACGCCGAATGAATGAAGAAGTGGAAAACTTGGTTGCACCGAATCCTGAACAATACACGTGGATACTTAAGTTGTTGAAGACGAGAAAAGAGGGGGAGGTTGAGCCTTACTCACGCGACGACTTATACCGTTAACTCCCAATACTGCGCAACGGGCACCGATTAATCACTTCGGTGCTTTTGGCTTTCACAGATGAACCATACAACCCTGGCTTATCAAACGATCAATCACTGCAGGAGTGTGAACGAAATCGTTCCAGCGTAAATCAAGCCGCCGCAGGTTTTTCATATCTGCCATATTGTCGGGTAACTCGCTGAGATGGTTGGCGCGTAGATCCAGTGATTGTAATGATGCCAGTTGGGCAACGCTGTCGGGTAGCCGTGTTAAACGGTTAAACCGTAAGTTGACCTCGTGGAGCTGGTCTAGCTGGCAGAATGTATCTGGGAACTGTTCAATAAGGTTATTTGAGAGATCGAGAGTGGTTAATGCTGTCAAACCGGCAATACTATTCGGTAGCACGGTTAACCGATTATTCATCAGATGCAATTCGCGTAAGTTGGTCAATTGGCCGATCGTATCCGGGACTAAAGCGATTCGATTATTATAAAGCCGTAGTTCTTGTAAGGCTGATAGTTCGCATACAGCAGAAGGTAGCTGAGTTAAATGATTATCGGTGATATTCAAATAGCGTAATGCTGTGAGCTTAGCTAGCGTTGCGGGTACGTCGTCAAATAGGTTATTGCTGAGATAGAGATAGGTTAACTGCGAGAGCTGACCGATCTCCTCAGGGATGAACGATGCCCGATTGTGCCCAAAATCAAACATCTGTAACGCGCGCAGCGCACCGATTTCCGGCGGTAATTGTGTCAGTTGATTACATGAAATATTCAATACCTGCAAATTCGTGTGGTTGAATATTTTCTGCGGAAATATCGTAAGGCAATTATTGTACAAACTGATTTTACGCAATGCTGAACCATCGAGTTCTTGCGGGGCGAGCTGTGTCAGTTTCAGATTATCGCGTTCAAGATGTGTTGCTGGCTCAAGGTGACTCGGCGGCGTATGCTGATGATACATCTCGGTGACGTCCTGATGAGAGAGTAAAAGAGGAAGAGCCATTTAGCGCAACAAGAAGAATGCCGGTTAGCATTAACCAACCGGCATAGAAGGCACATTACTCAACGCGTAGAATGCGGCTCGTGTTGGTGGTGCCAACGGTGCCCATCACATCGCCCTGGGTAACCAGAACCAAATCCCCAGACAGCAGATACCCCTTATCACGCAGGCGGCTGATCGCATCATTGGCGGCGGCAACGCCATCAATATGACTGTCAAAATATACGGGTGTCACACCACGATATAATGCAGTGAGGTTCAGCGTATTCTCGTGGCGAGACATAGCGAAGATAGGCAAGCCAGAGCTAATACGCGACATCATCAGCGCGGTACGGCCGGACTCCGTCATCGCGATAATCGCGGTCACCCCTTTCAGATGGTTGGCCGCGTACATGGAGGACATGGCTATCGCTTCTTCGATGTTGTCAAATTGCACATCAAGACGGTGTTTGGACACATTGATACTTGGGATTTTCTCAGCACCTAAACAGACGCGGGCCATCGCCGCGACGGTTTCCGCCGGGTATTGGCCCGCGGCAGTCTCTGCGGATAACATGACCGCATCCGTTCCATCCAGCACGGCGTTCGCCACGTCCATCACTTCCGCGCGGGTTGGCATCGGGTTGGTAATCATGGATTCCATCATTTGCGTGGCGGTAATCACGGCGCGATTAAGCGTGCGGGCACGACGAATCAGCGTCTTCTGGATGCCGACCAATTCAGGATCGCCAATTTCTACACCCAAATCGCCCCGCGCGACCATCACAACGTCTGACGCCAGAATAATATCGTCCATTGCTTCTTCGCTGCAGACGGCCTCAGCGCGCTCAACCTTGGAGACAATTTTGGCGTTACAGCCGGCATCTCGCGCCAGACGGCGCGCGTAATTTAAGTCTTCGCCGGTACGCGGGAAAGATACCGCTAAGTAGTCAACGCCAATTTTTGCCGCGGTGACGATATCAGCTTTATCTTTTTCAGTCAGCGCCTCAGCAGACAGGCCACCACCCAGTTTGTTGATGCCTTTGTTGTTCGACAGTGGGCCGCCGACGGTGACTTCAGTGAAGACTTTCATCCCCTGAACTTCAATGACTTTCAGTTGTACTCGGCCATCATCGAGCAGCAGTATGTCACCGGGGACGACATCAGTAGGTAGGCCTTTGTAGTCAATACCAACCTTTTCTTTATCGCCTTCGCCTTTCGCCATGTTGGCATCGAGCAGGAATTTGTCGCCGATATTCAGGAAAATTTTGCCTTCCTTGAAGGTGGAAACGCGAATTTTTGGCCCTTGAAGATCGCCAAGGATTGCAACATGACGCCCCAATTTAGCAGCAATCTTACGCACTTTGTCCGCACGAGCCTGATGATCTTCCGCAGTGCCGTGAGAAAAGTTAAGCCGAACTACGTTGGCACCCGCAGCAATGATCTTTTCCAGATTATTGTCGCGGTCAGTAGCCGGACCCAGTGTGGTAACAATTTTGGTTCTTCTGAGCCGTCTTGACATGTCTTACTCCGTTGACTGGTGTAGCAAATAAAGTGGTGCGAGAAGCCTCGGATAATGAAACCCAGTGCGAAATATCATTAAACTACACGGATGTTTCACCTGGGTTACCCGCATGTGCGTACTGACACGGTACAGCCTATAATGCTGCCGATCAAATGGCCCATGGTGAGCCTGCGTACGCTGGTTTTTATTTCGATTACTTTTCAAACGTGTTAGGAATGATAGCGCCTTTATCAAAGCGCGATTCTTTCAACGCTTCCTTGACCCGCTTCAAGTTATCTCTGAATTTAGCCCCTCGGCGTAAAGTAAATCCGGTTGCTAACACATCAATGAGCGTTAATTGTGCAATTCGCGACACCATTGGCATATAAACGTCGGTATCTTCGGGAACATCGAGCAGCAGTGCTAGCGTTGCTTCGTGCGCCAATGGGGTGTCGTGTGAGGTAATGGCGATGACGGTAGCGTCGTTTTCGCGTGCTAGTTGCGCCATTTCCACCAGATTTTTGGTTCGGCCAGTGTGCGAGATCAAGACGACGACGTCACCCTCGGCGGAGTTCATGCAGCTCATACGTTGCATCACGATGTCGTCAAAGTAGATCACGGGAATATTGAAGCGGAAAAATTTATTCATCGCATCATGAGCGACTGCCGCAGAGGCGCCTAAACCGAAAAACGAGATCTTTTTTGCCTGTGTTAACAGATCAACCGCACGATTTATTGCGGCAATATCCAGATTAGCCTTTACATTATCCAGGCTGGCCATGACGGATTCAAAAATTTTACTGGTATAGGAATCGACGCTGTCGTCTTCTTCAACGTTGCGATTCACATAGGGCGTACCATTTGCCAGGCTTTGCGCCAGATGTAATTTGAAGTCTGGAAAGCCTTTGGTGTCGAGCCTGCGACAAAAGCGATTAACCGTTGGTTCACTGACGTCGGCCATGCGTGCCAGCGTGGCGATACTGGAGTGAATGGCCGTTTGTGGCGCCGCGAGGATCACCTCAGCGACTTTCCGTTCAGATTTGCTCAGGTGTTCCAGATGGCCCTGGATTTTTTCCAGCGTATTCATATGGCGGGATCACTCATGGTTTTTTCTCCTAAGCTCAGATTGATTGGGTATATCGATTTCAATCAAAGGAGAAATCAATGCCGATTTAGTGAAAATATACTACGTGCCGGTAACCGTTGGCAGTGTCGACAGAGTCATTGTTGTGATTTTTCATCAGAACATGAGCTGTGTCTAACTTTCATAATGGTAAAAGAGCGTCAAAAAAGACAAAAAATTACAATATCCCGCACCTGCGGCGGTTGTTTTGCCGCGTAGTGCATAACAGTAGAATTTCTGAGGCTTTTTTTCTGCTTTTGATCCGGGTTTACTGGCCGTAGGCAAAGAGAGTACATTAGTAATGTAAGAAAATTACAAATATCCTGCAACGAGGAGATGAACATGGCGGTAACCTCTACAGCCCAGGCGTGTGACCTGGTTATTTTCGGCGCGAAGGGCGATTTGGCGCGTCGTAAGCTGCTGCCTTCCCTGTACCAATTAGAGAAAGCCGATCACATCCACCCGGATACCCGTATTATCGGGGTGGGGCGCGCCGAATGGGATAAAGAAGCCTATACCAAAGTAGTGAAAGAAGCGCTCGCTACATTTATGAAAGAAGAGCTGGATGAAGAGTTGTGGGCACGGCTCAGTGCGCGTCTTGATTTTTGTAATCTTGATGTTAATGACAGTAAGAACTTTGCCAAACTTGGCAAAATGCTCGATCAAAAAAATCGCACCACGATTAACTATTTTGCGATGCCGCCAAGCACTTTCGGCGCAATCTGCAAAGGGCTGGGTGAAGCGAAGCTGAATGCCGATCCTGCACGCGTGGTTATGGAAAAGCCATTGGGTACCGATCTGGCTTCTTCCCGGGTGATTAACGATCAGGTGGCTGAGTACTTTAACGAATCACAGGTTTACCGTATCGACCACTATCTTGGCAAAGAAACGGTGCTGAACCTGTTGGCGTTGCGCTTCGCTAACTCACTTTTCTCTTCCAATTGGGATAACCGCACCATCGATCACGTGCAGATTACCGTGGCGGAAGAAGTGGGTATCGAAGGGCGTTGGGGCTATTTTGATCAAGCCGGGCAAATGCGCGACATGATTCAGAATCACCTGTTGCAAATTCTGACTATGATTGCCATGTCGCCACCGGCCGATCTGACAACCGACCGTATTCGTGACGAAAAAGTGAAAGTATTGCGTTCATTACGCCGCATTGACCAGACTAATGTCCGTGAAACGACGGTGCGTGGCCAGTACACTGCCGGTTTTGTGCAGGGTAAAAAAGTACCAGGCTATCTGGAAGAGGAGGGCGCGAACAAAACCAGCAACACGGAAACATTTGTGTCTATCCGTGTTGATATCGATAACTGGCAGTGGGCTGGCGTACCGTTCTACCTGCGTACCGGCAAGCGTCTGCCGACTAAATGTTCAGAAGTCGTGGTGTACTTCAAAAACCCGCCACTCAATCTATTCAGTGATTCGTATCAGCAGCTACCGCAGAACAAATTGACCATTCGTTTGCAACCGGATGAGGGTATTGAAATTCAGGTACTGAATAAGGTACCGGGCTTAGATCACAAACACCGTCTGCAAACCACCAAATTGGATCTGAGCTTCTCAGAAACCTTCAACCAGGAACATGTGGCAGATGCCTACGAGCGTTTGTTGTTAGAAACCATGCGCGGTATCCAGGCGCTGTTCGTGCGTCGTGATGAGGTGGAAGAGGCATGGAAGTGGATTGACTCTATCATGAACGCATGGAAAGCCGACAACGAAGCACCGAAACCCTATCAGTCAGGGACTTGGGGGCCAGTGGCATCGGTCGCGATGATTACCCGAGATGGTCGTTCTTGGAACGAATTCGAATAATGAACTGCCGGCAGCTTGGCTGCCGGCTCTGACAGCAAATAATCTTTTACTGCTGCCACGTAGGAGCGTCGTGCAGCCTCTGGCGCCTATTTCTATCACCATTTGGAAGTGTGAGCCGAATCTGCTTGGATCCTACGCGTTCAGCAACTTTATCACTTTATTATTAATCTCGGCTTTTTAACTGCATTACGCAGAATGAGGGTGCGGCCGGACGTCTACGATCTCGTATCGCAGCGCCCTGTGGCAGGGGCGTGCCAGACAACAACCTCAAGTAGTGGAGAATAACCACCATGTCTAATTGGAAAACCAGTGCTGAACAGATCTTGGCGGCCGGGCCAGTCGTCCCGGTTATTGTGATCAATAAACTGGAACAGGCGGTGCCGTTGGCAAAAGCGCTGGTTGCCGGTGGCGTAAGAGTATTGGAAGTGACGCTGCGCACAGATTGCGCTGTGGACGCGATTCGAGCAATCGCGAATGCGGTGCCGGATGCGATTATTGGTGCCGGTACCGTGTTGAATTCGCAGCAGTTACAACAGGTAACCGATGCGGGAGCGCAATTCGCTATAAGCCCGGGCCTGACAGACAATCTGCTCAAGGCTGCTGTTGCGGGCAGTATCCCGCTGATTCCAGGCATCAGTAGCGTTTCTGAATTGATGTTGGGTATGGATTATGGTCTGCGTGAGTTTAAATTCTTCCCGGCAGAAGCAAACGGCGGCGTAAAAGCGCTGCAAGCGATAGCTGGCCCATTCCCAGAGGTACGATTCTGCCCGACTGGCGGTATTTCGCCGAAAAATTACCGCGATTATCTGGCATTAAAAAGTGTGTTGTGCATCGGAGGATCGTGGCTCGTCCCGACAGAAGCGTTGGAAAAAGGTGACTTTGCACGCATCACCGAATTAGCGCGTGAAGCGGTCAGCGGTGCGCGTGATTAGCGCTACCATGCGCATACGCTGTTTGAGTTGTTAAACATTTCAAGAATTCAGAAGGTTCAAGCAGTTGTTGAGCCTTTTTTTATTTTTGATTTATTTAATTAACTTATTTTTATGCTTATTTTTTGAATTTTTTGTGAAAATAGAGGTTTGATTTATATTTTTCGCTGTGGTACAACTATCTCCGTTAACATTAATACTAATGAGGATATTGAGCAAATCGCACGTGGTGTTTTCCGTTGATGTGCGGCTGAAGATAGAGAATAAAATTATGATAACACTTAACGAAATCACACTCAGAACTTCGCCTTGTCAGCTCTTCCTATCCGCTATCCTTGCCAGTGAACAACACTGGTGCAGCGAGCTATAGCGTCTTTCTCCCTTAACCGGTATTGCTGATAATAGGGGTAATCTCACCTCGTTCAGCATCGTCGGGTAAACCACTTTATTACGTTTGGGTCAGTTTATCCCCAGGTATCTTTGTGTCTACTGCGCCGTATTACGCCGCATAGACAAGATAAATTGGGATAAATACGCCTTTGCGTGCGTTATTTGCCGTTTGGGAGAGAAATCATGATTTATTGGATCTTTTTAGCCTTGGCCATAGTGGCCGAAATTATTGGTACGCTGTCGATGAAATATGCCAGCATCACGGGGGGGATGACTGGGCATATTGTCATGTATGTGATGATAACCTGTTCATACGTGATGTTGTCAGTAGCGATTAAGCGCGTGGCGCTCGGTGTCGCTTATGCGCTATGGGAAGGTATCGGCATTCTGTTTATTACCTTGTTCAGTGTGATGTGGTTTGATGAACCGATCTCTGTGCTGAAAGTGTTGGGGCTGATAACGCTGATCGCGGGAATATTGCTGCTGAAGTCGGGTACTCGCAAAAGCCGAAAACAGGCGATTGCGCGAGGTGACAATCATGCAACAGCTTGAGTTATACCATATCGGGTTTTTGGCGTTGGCCATCGTACTTGAAATTATCGCGAACATCTTTTTGAAAATGTCGGATGGTTTTCGCAAACTGTGGTTGGGATTATTGTCGCTCTTGTCGGTGTTAGGGGCGTTTAGCGCATTGGCACAGGCAGTGAAGGGCATTGATCTGTCCGTTGCCTACGCGTTGTGGGGCGGATTCGGTATTGCTGCCACCATTGCTGCCGGTTGGATTCTATTTGGCCAACGGTTGAATACAAAAGGTTGGATAGGATTGGTATTGCTGTTGGCGGGGATGGTGATCATTAAAGTTGCTTAACGCAACGCCGTTGTCAGTGATGCGGCGGGCAATTGTTTCGCCCGCCGTTTATTTTACTGTGCAGCAATGATTTTAATTTCAACCTTATACTTCGGATTCATCAATTTTGCTTGCACGGTGCAACGTACGGGGGCATTACCGGGGACGACCCAGGCATCCCAAGCGGCATTCATTGCAGCGAAGTCTGCGCTGTCGGCAAGAAAAATGGTCGCATCTAAAATACGACTTTTATCTGAGCCTACCCGAGCCAACAGCACGTCAATGGCTGCCAATGCGTTTGCCGTTTGTGCGGTGGCGTCGTCGTCCAGATTTTCCGGTACGCTGGTGTAATAAACGGTTTCATTGTGGATGACCGCTTCCGACCAGCGCTGCTCAGGATCAATTCGTTCAATATTCATTCAGTTATCTCCATGTCATCATCATCGCTAGATTAACACAGCACTGCGCGGGTTGCTGCCCCCTGCACGGGGGCGCGTATTGTGTATATAATCACAGTTGAATTTTCCCGGCAGAGAGATAGCGTGGCAGACGATTTCGCAATAGAAGGTGCCTTGGCGCAGGCAATCAGCGGCTTTAAACCGCGTGAAGCGCAGCGATTAATGGCCGAGGCGGTAACCGAAGCGATTAACTTTAAGCAATCTCTGGTGGTAGAAGCGGGCACGGGTACGGGCAAAACGTTTGCCTATTTGGCTCCTGCACTTCGCTCCAAGCGAAAAGTCATTATTTCGACCGGTTCTAAAGCACTGCAGGATCAACTGTACGCGCGTGATTTGCCGACCATGGTTAATGCCTTAAAATTTAAAGGTAAATTGGCATTACTGAAAGGGCGCTCTAACTACTTATGTCTGGAGCGTTTGGAGCAGCAATCCATGGCCGGTGGTGAACTGGCTGGCCAAACGCTGATCGATCTGGTGCGTCTGCGTGGTTGGTCATCGCAAACGGTGGAAGGTGACATCAGCACGTGCAGCGAGGTAGCAGAAGACAGTTTTGTCTGGCCGCTGGTGACCAGCACCAATGACAACTGTCTAGGTAGCGATTGCCCACTGTATAAAGAGTGCTTTGTGGTTAAAGCGCGTCGTCGAGCAATGGATGCTGACGTGGTGGTGGTCAATCATCATCTGTTCCTGGCGGATATGGTGGTCAAAGAGAGCGGTTTTGCTGAATTGATCCCTGACGCAGATGTGATGATTTTCGATGAGGCACACCAGATCCCGGATATTGCCAGCCAATACTTCGGGAAACAACTGACCAGCCGTCAACTAATGGATCTCGCCAAAGATATCACTATTGCCTATCGCACCGAGGTGCGTGATTCTGCCCAATTGCAAAAAAGTGCAGACCGTTTAAATCAAAGCACGCAGGATTTTCGGCTGGCTCTAGGGGAACCCGGGTTTCGCGGTAATCTGCGTGAGGTACTGAACCAACCCAACGTACAGCGTGCGCTGCTGTTACTCGATGATGCCTTAGAACTGTGTTACGACGTCATTAAACTGTCGCTGGGGCGTTCAGCTTTACTGGACGCCGCGTTTGAGCGGGCGACGCAGTATCGTGCACGGCTTAAACTGTTGAAACAGGTCAATGAACCGGGGTTCAGTTATTGGTATGAATGCCATTCACGTAATTTTATTTTAGCGTTAACGCCGCTGACGGTGTCCGATCGTTTTCGTGAGCTGATGGATGACAAGCCGGGAAGTTGGATTTTTACCTCTGCGACGTTATCGGTGAATGAACAAATGAGCCATTTTACCGATCGGCTCGGGCTCAATCAGGCCAAAACGTTACTGCTACCTAGCCCGTTTGATTACGCTAATCAGGCGTTGCTGTGTGTACCCCGTTTTCTACCTTCGCCTAATCAACCCGGCGGAGCGCGGCAGCTGGCGCGCATGTTGCGCCCGTTGATTGAAGCGAATCAGGGGCGCTGTTTTTTTCTGTGTACCTCCCATCAAATGATGCGCGAATTGGCTGAAGAGTTTCGTGCCATCATGACGTTACCCGTATTGTTACAAGGGGAAACCAGTAAAGGCCAATTATTGGCGCAGTTTGTTGAAGCTGGTAATGCGTTGCTGGTGGCAACCAGCAGTTTTTGGGAAGGCGTAGACGTACGTGGCGATGCGCTGTCGTGCGTGATTATCGATAAACTGCCTTTTACTTCGCCGGACGATCCGCTGCTGAAAGCGCGCATTGAAGATTGCCGCTTACGCGGCGGTGATCCGTTTAATGATGTACAACTGCCCGACGCGGTGATCACCTTGAAGCAGGGCGTGGGGCGTCTAATTCGCGATAGCGACGATCGCGGTGTGTTGGTGATTTGCGATAATCGGTTGGTGATGCGTCCTTATGGTGAGGTGTTTCTCAACAGCTTGCCGCCGACACCGCGCACCCGCGATTTGGCGCAGGCCATTGACTTCCTGAAGGCGGAATAGTCGTAACATATGGGCTGTGCTATAATTCGCGCCCTATTTTCTCCCGCCTGAGGTTGGCATGTCCCCGCGAATTTTAGCGATAGATACGGCGACGGAAGCCTGTTCCGTTGCCCTCTGGAATCAAGGTGAAACTCACGCCCTGTTTGAACTGTGTCCACGCGAGCATACACAACGTATTTTGCCCTTGGTGCAGCAGATATTGGCGGAGTCTGGCTTATCACTCTCTCAGCTCGATGCGTTGGCCTTTGGTCGGGGCCCGGGCAGCTTTACTGGCGTGCGCATTGGTATTGGTATCGCGCAAGGTTTGGCGCTGGGTGCCGAGCTGCCAATGTTAGGCATTTCTACCTTACAAACTATGGCCCAGGGTGCCTGGCGTATGACCGGTGCTGAACGCGTATTGGCCGCTATTGATGCCCGCATGGGGGAGGTTTACTGGGGGCAGTTTGAACGCCAGCCTGACGGCAGTTGGCAGGAAAGCGCAGGTGAAGCGGTACTGTCGCCAGCGCAGGCATTAGATCGTGCGCAACGATTGGCCGGGGAATGGGCGCAAGTGGGCACCGGTTGGCAAACTTATCCTGAGTTGGTTGCCGGTGCGCCGATAACGCTCCGCGATGGACACATGTTATTGCCGCAGGCTGAAGATATGTTACCACTGGCGTTACGCGCTTGGCAGCGAGGTTTAGCGGTTAGCGTGGAAAATGCGGAACCAACCTATTTGCGCAATGAAGTAACCTGGAAAAAGTTACCGGGACGCGAATAATCGCGTTTCGTTGAGTCTGGGTTAAAGCAAGGATGGCGCACATTGCAACTTGCGGCTAAAAACGCAGTCGAAGTTACAGCATTTTCAGGAGATTGCGATCATGTTAATTCATACTGTAACGAAAATACGGTCGCTGCTGGCGATAGCTGGTGGCGTTATGCTGTTGTCCGGTTGCGTGACCGTACCGGATGTGATCAAAGGTAACTCGCCTACGCCGGTTGTTGATCTTGCGTCGGTGCAAAACGCACCCAGTATGTTTAGCGGGGCTGACGCGCGCTTTGGCGGCAAGGTAATAAGCGTACTCAATGAGCAGGGTAAGACCGTGCTGGAGATTGCAGCGGCACCGCTGGATGCAGGCGCGCGGCCGATTCTTGGTGAACCCTCTCAGGGCCGGTTGCTGGCATCGGTTAAGGGGTTTCTTGAACCTTCCGATTTCAGAGGCCATTTGGTGACAGTGGTCGGGCCCATCACTGGGGTGCAGCAGGGAAAAATTGGTACCACGCCGTATAAATTTGTCACCATGGATGCCACGGGTTTTAAACGTTGGCGGTTGGCGCAACAAATCGTTATGCCACCTGCCCCGATGGGGCCATGGGGCTGGCGAAGTGGGCCATGGGGGCCTGGCTGGGGCGCAGGTTACGGCTGGTATAACCCAGGCCCTGCCCAGGTGCAGACTATCGTTACCGAATAAGTTACGTGTAGAACATTCAATGTTATTAGGGCGGCTTATAGGCTGCCCTTTTCTTTTGGTGAAAGGATTCGCTAGCAATTAGTGACCTACATCGCAACCTGAATATTGTTTAAAACGCAAACTGGTACGCTGAGTTAAAATATTGTTAAAGTTTGCTGCGTGTTTGGGGGCTGCGATAATAATGAGTAATGATTTCAGGAGTAATACCTTGGATAAGGTCTGGTTAAAACGTTACCCGGCAGATGTTCCGGCAGAAATCGACGCCATTCGTCTTTAGTCGAAATGTTTGAAAGCGCGGCACTGCGTTATGCCGATCAACCGGCCTTCATCAACATGGGCGAAGTGATGACCTTCCGAAAACTGGAAGAGCGCAGCCGTGCTTTTGCCGCCTATTTGCAAAATGAACTGGGCTTGCACAAAGGCGACCGTGTTGCCCTGATGATGCCTAACTTATTGCAATATCCGATTGCGCTATTCGGTGTTTTACGTGCTGGCATGGTGGTGGTTAATGTTAACCCGCTTTATACCCCGCGCGAGCTGGAGCATCAGTTAAATGACAGTGGGGCAGCGGCGATTGTCATCGTATCCAATTTCGCGCATACGCTGGAAAAAGTGGTATTCAAAACCCAAGTAAAACACGTCATTTTGACGCGTATGGGCGATCAGCTCTCTGCTGCCAAAGGTACCTTGGTTAACTTTGTGGTGAAGTATATTAAACGTTTGGTGCCGAAGTATAATTTACCGGACGCTATTTCGTTTAGAGTTGCTTTGCAGCGTGGCCGCCGGTTGCAATATGTGAAACCGGACATCATTAATTCCGATTTGGCGTTTTTGCAATATACCGGTGGCACGACCGGCGTCGCCAAAGGCACGATGCTGACGCACCGCAATATGCAGGCCAACTTGGAACAAGCGAAAGCCGCCTATGCGCCTTTATTCCGTGATGGACAGGAGTTGGTGGTCACTGCATTACCGTTGTACCACATCTTTGCTCTGACGGTGAATTGCCTGCTGTTTATTGATCTGGGCGGGCGCAACCTATTGATTACCAATCCTCGTGATATTCCCGGCTTGGTAAAAGAGTTAGGCAAATATCCGTTTACCGCGATGAGCGGCGTGAATACGCTATTCAACGCGTTGCTCAATAATGAAGAGTTCCACAAGCTGGATTTTTCTACGCTGCGTTTTTCCGTCGGCGGGGGGATGTCGGTACAAAAATCGGTGGCGGATCGCTGGGAGAAAACCACCGGTAAGCATTTACTGGAAGGTTATGGTCTGACGGAATGTGCGCCGTTAGTGGCAGGTAATCCGTATGATTTGAAACACTACAGTGGCAGTATCGGTTTGCCGGTACCGTCAACCGACATTCGGTTGGTAGACGATAACGGTCAAGATGTTGCTCTGGGCGAACCGGGCGAACTGTGGGTCAAAGGGCCGCAAGTTATGTTAGGCTATTGGCAGCGGCCTGAAGCGACCGATGAAGTGCTGAAAGACGGCTGGCTGGCCACTGGCGATATTGTCACCGTGGATAAGGACGGTTTTATCCGGGTAGTCGATCGTAAGAAAGATATGATTCTGGTTTCAGGATTTAACGTTTATCCGAATGAAATTGAAGAGGTTGTCAGTCAGCATGCGAAGGTATTGGAATGCGCGGCGATTGGTGTCCCAAGTGATGTATCCGGTGAGGCCGTCAAGATTTGTGTGGTAAAGAAAGATGCGTCGCTCACTAAAGATGAGCTGTTAACACATTGTCGTCGTTATCTTACCGGGTATAAAGTGCCTAAGATTGTCGATTTTCGCGATGAGTTGCCAAAATCGAACGTAGGCAAAATTTTGCGGCGGGAGCTGCGCGACGAACAGAATACGCCAAAGTCGACCAAGATGGATTGATTTCTGCCTCGCAGTCCCTTTTATGAACAACGCCGGTGAATACCGGCGTTGCTGTGTTTGAATCATGAAATAAGAGAATGATGTTTTGAATTATACGTTGATCACAACCGATGCCGGATTGCAGCAGGTCTGCGAGCAGGCAAGAAAACATGCCCAGATTGCGCTCGATACCGAATTTGTCAGAACGCGCACCTACTATCCGCAGTTAGGTCTGATCCAGTTATACGATGGTGAACAACTCTCCCTGATCGATCCATTGCCGATCACGCATTGGCAGCCGTTTATCGACTTGCTGGTCGATACGGCAGTAGTGAAGTTTTTACATGCGGGTAGTGAAGATCTTGAGGTTTTCCTGAATGCCTTCAAGGTATTGCCGACGCCATTAGTGGATACTCAGATTCTAGCGGCCTTTACTGGCAAGCCGTTGTCATGTGGTTTTGCTACGTTGGTGGCGGAATATATGCAGGTCGAATTGGACAAAAGCGAATCGCGAACCGATTGGTTGGCACGCCCACTAACCGAACGTCAGTGTATTTATGCCGCGGCTGATGTGTTCTATTTACTGCCGATGGCGAAACAACTGGTGTTGGAAACCGAACAGGCCGGTTGGACAGCCGCTGCCAGCAGTGAGTGCCTGTTGTTGTGCCAACGGCGTAGTGAGGCATTGACGCCCGAATTGGCCTATCGTGAAATCACAAATGCATGGCAATTGCGCGGGCGTCAGTTGGCATGTCTGCAAAAGTTGGCAGAATGGCGGTTACGCCAGGCGCGCGAACGCGATCTGGCCGTCAACTTTGTGGTGCGCGAAGAAAACTTGTGGGCTGTCGCACGTTACATGCCGGGTTCACTGGGGGAATTGGACGCGCTTGGCTTAAGTGGTCCGGAAATTCGTTATCATGGCAAAACATTATTGGCGCTGGTAGCGGAAGCCAATGAACTGGATGAGGCTAATTTTCCGCCGCCGGTGGAAAACTTAATCGATCAGCCCGGCTATAAGAAAGTATTTAAAGATATCAAAGCGGCGATCGTCACTGTCAGTGAGCAAAGTGGTTTGAGCAGTGAATTGTTAGCGTCACGGCGTCAAATTAATCAACTATTGAATTGGCATTGGAAATTAAAAAACAGTGAGAATTTACCAGAATTAATCAGCGGTTGGCGTGCAGATTTATTAGCCGAGCCGTTGCAGGCTATTCTAAAGAATTACTAATAGAATGATAAAAATAGCGGGGCAGGGGAATCACACTTTGCTCCGATTATTGAGTGATAAAATAAATATTGGATTATTAGACGCGCCAGTGTTTACTTTAAAGAATCCTATTGCCAAATTAATTGGGATTAATCTCAAAGGTTAACAATAACATTTTAGCGAGGGTTACTCTTTATTAACTGTGTATGTATACAGTTACCCCCTGAAAAAATACAGGGGGTAATTAATGCGTCGCAATCATTTAGCTGCTTCTTCCGATTCCGGTAACGTCACGTTAAGTTCAAGTACCGAAATATCGTCCCCTTTTTGTTCAAACTGTACATGCAGCATTTCAGGGTCGATTTGAATATATTTGCAGATCACTGCCAGAATATCGCGTTTTAAATCAGGCAGATACGGGGGCTCACTGTCCCCGCGGCGACGTTCTGCAACGATGATTTGCAGCCGTTCCTTGGCTACACTGGCTGTCGATTTTTTGCGGGACAGAAAGAAGTCTAACAAAGCCATGGTTTATCCCCCAAAAAGGCGTTTCAGGAAGCCCTTCTTCTCTTCTTCGATGAAGCGGAATGGGCGTTCTTCTCCTAACAAACGGTTAACGGTATCGTCGTAGGCCTTACCGGCATCTGACTCGTGATCTAGAATGACAGGCTCGCCCTGATTGGACGCGCGCAGTACAGATTGGTCTTCTGGGATCACACCGACCAACGGAATACGCAAGATATCTAAAACGTCTTCCATGCTCAGCATGTCACCACGGCTAACCCGGCCTGGATTGTAACGGGTGAGAAGCAGGTGTTCTTTGATGGGATCTTGGCCCTTTTCTGCACGGCGTGACTTGGAGGACAAGATGCCCAGAATACGGTCTGAGTCGCGCACAGACGACACTTCTGGGTTGGTAGTGATGATGGCTTCATCAGCAAAGTACAGTGCCATCAGCGCCCCGGTTTCGATGCCTGCCGGTGAGTCGCAAACGACAAATTCAAAATCCATTTCACCGAGTTCGTTGAGCACTTTCTCTACGCCTTCTCGTGTCAGTGCGTCTTTGTCACGTGTTTGCGACGCAGGCAAGATGAACAGATTTTCGGTGCGTTTGTCTTTAATTAACGCTTGGTTCAGCGTGGCATCACCCTGAATCACATTAACGAAATCGTAAACCACGCGGCGCTCACAGCCCATGATCAGGTCAAGATTACGCAGGCCGATATCGAAATCGATGACCACGGTTTTCTTGCCTTTTTGGGCCAAGCCGGTCGCAATGGCCGCGCTCGAAGTGGTTTTGCCAACGCCCCCTTTACCTGAGGTAACAACAATAATGCGTGCCATGAAGTGGATTCCTTGTCAAAAGGGCTTAATTTAAAGGTTGTATGGTTAAAGCGTTATCCAACAGGCTGAGTCGCACGGCCTGCCCGACGTATTCGGACGGGATTTGGTCGCTCAACCAGTACTGCCCTGCGATAGAGACTAGCTCAGCGCCAAGGTGTGTGCAAAAAATCTGGCACTGTGTATCCCCTGATGCGCCTGCTAGTGCACGACCACGCATCGAACCGTAAACATGAATGTTGCCATCGGCAATCAATTCAGCACCGGCGCTGACGCTGCTGGTCACGATCAAATCACAGTTACGGGCATAAATTTGTTGGCCAGAACGGACAGGCGCGTTGATAATACGCGTTTTTGCAGGGGTGGTTTCGGCGACGGGTTCAGGCGCTGGCACGGGTGCCGTCGCTGTTTTCTGGCCTTTACCTTCACTCATCAACGGCAAGCCGGCACGGACGATAGCCCGTTTTTGCCGCTCGTCTTTACACCCGCTGATGCCTACGACGCGCAAGCCGGCAGCCGTAAAGGCCTGTTGGAGTTCTTTCCAGTTCGCATCGCCGTTAAGCGTAGCAACGTTAATAACAACAGGGGCGTTCTTAAGAAAAGCGGGCGCTTGCTCGACTTTTTCCTGTAACGCCTGACGAATTACCTCGGGTTGCGAATTATGCAAATGAACAACCGATAGGGTAAAACTGCTGCCTTTTAGCTCAATTGGCGATTGTGACATCTATCCTGACTCAGTCTCAGCAACTTTTAATCCCCGGAATACCACTCCGGGTGCGATATTCCGATGTACTATAAGCATGTTATAGTCAGAGTTATATCCAAGCAAGATACTGTCCCAATTAAATAGAGTTAAAAACATGCTTTGTGTGATCTATAGAAGCTCAAAACGCGATCAAACTTATCTATATGTCGAAAAAAAAGACGATTTCTCCCGAGTGCCGGAAGATTTACTCAAAAGTTTCGGCACGCCGCAGTTTGCGATGATGCTCGATCTTGAAGGCCGTAAAAGATTAGCCAACGCGGATATTGAGAAAGTAAAAGCGGCCTTGCAACAAGAAGGGTTTTATCTGCAATTTCCACCGCCGGTAGAAAATTTATTAAATCAACATTTGACCGGCGAAGAATAATATTCGTTGGTTATTCGATAACAAATCGGGCGATTGCTGTTGCCGGCAATCGTTTCGGTTAACGTGAAGAAGGAAATAGCGATGAGATCGTCGGCGTCTACCTTCATGTTGGCTACGCTGATAGCGGCTGGTTTTTCCAGTATCAGCAGCATGGCAGCTCCGCCATCACCAACGTTAGCGGCGGTACAAAAACCCGCAGAAAAAACGTTAGCGAAAACCGGGCGCGATCCGGCTGAGTTTCCGGCCTTTATCTTACAACTGAAAACGCACGCGCTTTCACAAGGGATTCACCAAAACACGGTCGACAGCGCATTTGCTAATGTGCATTTCGTCGATCGGGTGATCAAGGCTGATCGCAACCAGTTAGAAAAGCGGATCACCCTGGATGATTATCTGCGTCGAACGTTGTCGAATAGCAAAATACGTCAAGGGCGCGCGATGCTGCAACAGTATCAACCGCATCTGGCACGCGTTACGGCACGTTATGGTGTACCAGCGCATTACATCGTGGCGTTGTGGGGCATGGAAAGCCACTTCGGTAAAATTCAGGGTAAAGAAGATGTCGTGTCTGCGTTATCGACGTTGGCATTCGAAGGGCGGCGCGAGGCATTTTTCACTGAGCAGTTGATGGCGGCCTTGCAGATTATTCAACAAGGGCACACGAGCGCCGAGGGATTGAAAGGTTCGTGGGCAGGTGCGATGGGGCAATGCCAATTTATGCCAAGTTCTTTCCTGACCTATGGTGCCGACGGTGATGGCGATGGTCGTATCGATATTTGGAATAATATTGATGATGTATTTGCGTCGACAGCTAACTATCTGGCAACAGAGGGATGGACGCCGGGCATCCGGTGGGGGCGCGAAGTGAAATTGCCGGTCGGGTTGAGTCGCGCGAATCTGGGGCTGAAGAACGAACAGGCTTACCGTGTGGAGCAGTGGGCTGCGATGGGGGTCACGCAACCAGATGGTTCCGCGTTACCGGGGTCGACCTTGCGCAGTTGGATAATAACGCCAGATGATATGCAAGGCCGCGCCTTCATGGTTTATGATAATTTCCGTACACTCATGCATTGGAATCGCTCGTACTATTTTGCCCTCAGTGTCGGCATGATGGCTGATGCGATCGCTATGCCGTTCGATAGATAGATTTATTCCCAATAGATCTCGTGTTGCGATGAGTCGGCAGCTGCCGCGTGGTGATCGTCGATTAACCTATGTGTTAATCAAATGGCGAAGTGCGCTGCGCTTTAGATAGTTGGCGCATCAGCTATTGAATACGTTACATCATAAATATGATATAGCTTGAAGGTCGAAGGTGATTTTGTCTGGAGTGAAATATGTATCAACATAGAGACTGGCAGGGCGCGTTACTCGATTTTCCGGTAAATAAAGTGGTATGTGTGGGCAGCAATTACGCCGATCACATCAAAGAGATGGGCAGTGCTCAATCACCTGAACCGGTGATATTTATCAAACCTGAAACTGCGCTGTGCGATATCCGCCAGCCAGTGGCAATACCAAAAGATTTCGGTTCCGTACACCATGAAATCGAACTGGCGGTATTGATCGGTACGCCACTCAAACAGGCTAACGAGGATCGTGTGGCGAGAGCGATCGCAGGCTACGGTGTTGCTCTGGATCTCACGTTGCGAGATTTACAGGCGAGCTTCAAAAAAGCGGGCCAACCGTGGGAAAAGGCCAAGGGTTTTGACGGTTCTTGCCCCATTTCCGGGTTTATTCCGGTGGCTGAGTTTGGCGATCCGCAAAATGTGGAGTTGGTATTGTCAGTGAATGACGAGGTGCGCCAGCGCGGTAATACCCGTGACATGATCACCCCCATTCTGTCGCTAATTAGCTACATGAGCCGTTTCTTTACCCTGCGTGCGGGCGACATCATTCTAACCGGCACTCCACAAGGTGTTGGGCCGATGGTATCGGGCGATATGCTAAAAATTTGTTTGAATGGAAAAACGTTGACCAGCCGGGTAATTTAATCTTTTGTCGCTGCCGTGTGTACCACGATGGCGACGTCTAACGTTATTTAGCGTGGCAGCGGCGTGGGCGCTCTGTAGAGTGCCATTCACTCATTTATTATCTGTGCTTTTATCCAATCAATACGCTTGTCAGATTACCGATTCCCACTGAAGGGGTGATGCATCGGTCATTTCCTCGTATAATGTCGGTTATAATTGCAGCCTGTAACTAGGCTAACGTTCATCTATCAATACCGGATTTAACATGTCACAACGCCCTTTTTGGCAAACTAAAACGCTGGCAGAAATGTCAGAAAAAGAGTGGGAATCGCTGTGCGACGGGTGTGGGCAATGCTGTTTGAATAAGTTGATTGACGAAGATACCGACGAAATTTATTTTACCAATGTCGCCTGCAATCAGCTGAATATCAAATCGTGCCAGTGTCGCAATTACGATCGCCGTTTTGAACTTGAAGAAGACTGCATCAAGCTCACCCGTGAGAATCTGGTCACCTTCGATTGGCTGCCGCCAACCTGCGCTTACCGTTTGATTGGCGAAGGTAAACCGTTGTTCGCGTGGCATCCGTTGATCAGTGGTTCCAAAGCCGCGATGCACGGTGAACGCATTACTGTACGTCATATCGCGGTGCGTGAAAGCGAAGTGGTAGACTGGCAGGATCACATCTTGAACAAGCCAAGTTGGGCTCGGTGAGCGATGTCGTCGACATTCTGGCTTAAGGTTGTGTAAATCCGCTGATTAACGCCACTTGAACGCTTCATATTGTAATGAGGAATGGGTAAGTTAGTTGCCCCTCCGCTTAACGAAAAAGTTATCAACTATGAAGATGATGCGTTTGTTTGCCGCTGCTGGCGCCTTGATTGTGCTCGTTTATTTCCTTACACATTAGTTGGTGTTTGATTTGAGTCGAACGGTATGTTGGCAAACTTAGCTGATGTCGGTACGTTCTTGCTCTAACGCGATGGTTCGGTGGGGCAGTGGCGATGAGGTTGCTAGCGATTTTCTCATTAAGGTGTTTGCGGAAGATCTAAAATGGCGCCGGGTGGCGCCATTTTAATGTCTGAATACCTTAGCGGCCAAAGAGGTCGCGGCGACGTGGGCGAACAAATTGCGCCACGAGCACGAGAATAGCGATAGCCAGATAAGCGGCAAAAATCCCTACCAGCCACTGAGGCATTTCTAAGGTCAGGAATTGCCATTGGCGTACCGCGCAATCACCAGATGCATGGAATACCGCGGGTAGCCATTTATCAAGAGGCAGCCAAGACGGGAAGTTGACGAAGAAATCGCAGGTGTTAAAAGGCGAAGGATGCAACTGAATCATAGTGTGCTTCCACGCCAGTTGGACGCCTTCCCACGCACTGTAGATCCACAACAGAATGGCGGCGTAACGTAACGGCGTTTTGGGTGCGATGGCACCAACCAAGGCTGCCCCCATTATGCCAAATAGCGCACAACGTTCATAAATGCACATGACACAGGGCTGCAGCAACATTACATGCTGAAAATAGAGCGCCGCCAGCTCCAGAACCAGTGCGGTCAGGGCTAACAGTAGCCATGCACCGCGTCCCTGTGAGCAGCGGTTAAAAAATTGCAACATATCTTTATTCTTCCATGCAGTAAGCAATTGAACCCGCAGTGTAAACCAATTCAATCCTGCTGCCAGCCACTTGAGGTGAATTCAGCGTAAAAAATGAGTCGCTGGCAGCGGTCGGTTAATGGTGATTAATGTGCGCTGACGGGTGCTGGCGCCATTGCGTCCATTGGTGGCAGGGTTAACCAGTGCCATTGAGTTAATAACTCGGTCATAGGGGCTAACGTATACTCCACACAAAGCAGACCGATCAAGGTTAATACGATGGTATAGGGCAGTGCCATCCACACCATTCGACCATAGGAAAGACGAACCAAAGGCGCGATGGCGGAGGTTAGTAAGAACAGGAATGCGGCTTGGCCATTTGGCGTGGCTACCGAAGGCAGGTTAGTCCCGGTATTAATCGCTACCGCCAGCATTTCGAACTGTTTGAGGGAAATAACGCCGTCAGCCAACGCGGTACGCGCTTCATTGATATATACCGTACCGACAAACACATTATCAGATACGGAAGACAACAGGCCATTGAACAGATAGAACAGCATCAGTTGTGCAGATGGTTCAGCCTGAAGCACAAATGAAATCACCGGGGTGAACAAGTGTTGTTCGATGATCACGGCGACAATAGTAAAGAACACGGTAAGCAGGGCGGTAAAAGGTAATGCCTCTTGGAACGCTTTGCCGATGGCGTGTTCGTCGGTCACACCGCACAGTGATGTGGCTAAAATAATAACCGACAGTCCAATTAGCCCGACCTCTGCCAGATGCAGGGCCAACGCGGCGACCAGCCAAATGCCGATCAGCGCCTGAACGATTAATTTAACTTTGTCTTGGCGATTGCGTTTGGCGGTGGCTTTTACATCGAAATCTTTTAGTACTTCACGTACGCGTTCAGGCAGCTTGGCGCCGTAGCCAAATACGCCGAAGCGTTCTACCAATAAACAGACGACCAGACCGCATACGAATACCGGCAATGTGACGGGCGACATGCGCAAGAAGAAGTCAAGAAAGCCCCAATCGGCGCTTTTAGCGATAATCAGGTTTTGTGGTTCCCCCACCATGGTCATGACCCCTCCCAATGCCGTACCGACACCGGCATGCATCAGCAGGCTGCGTAAGAACGCACGAAACTGTTCCAACGTTTGTTTGCGATCGTCACTGTCGATAGCACTATCATCACCCACATCATGTACGCCTTCAGGTCGATTAGAGGCCACATTGTGATAGATAGAATAAAACCCGGTGGCTACGCTGATCACCACGGCGACTACCGTTAATGCATCAAGGAAAGCGGAAAGAACTGCGGCTGCAATACAAAATGACAATGACAACAGCATTTTTGAACGAATGTTGAGCAGGAGCTTGGTGAAGACATACAACAGCAGCTGCTTCATGAAATAGATGCCGGCAACCATAAATATCAGCAGCAGCAACACTTCCAGATTGTTGGCGATTTCCTCACCGACATGAGCAGGGCTGGTCATACCAATCGCAACGGCTTCTATCGCCAGTAAACCGCCCGGGAGTAATGGGTAACACTTAAGCGCCATGGCCAAGGTGAAAATGAACTCTACCACCAGCAGCCAGCCAGCGGTGAAAGGACTGACGAAGAAGAATACGATGGGGTTGATCACCAAAAAAATAAGAATTGCCAGCTTGTACCAGTCGGGCGACTGCCCAAGAAAATTCTTTATGAGCGCACTGCGCGTTGTCATTTCCATTTTGTTTCTATAACCCCTAATAAAGTAATGTTCATACCCTATCAATGCCGCTTACTGCGATGCAACCATGACAGGAATTACAATCGAAAATTCATAGGCTTTGCCGATTTTGCCCGTTTTTTGCCATGTTATGCACACTTTCGTTTATTGTTTTTCGCTCATGCTATGTCATATCTGAGCGATCTGGTATGATCAGCAGACTATTATTACTGATTATCGTCGCTACGGAACGTCAAACACATGGTCATTAAGGCGCAGAGTCCTGCCGGTTTCGCGGAAGAGTACATTATTGAAAGTATATGGAATAATCGCTTCCCTCCTGGCTCTATTTTGCCCGCGGAGCGCGAGCTTTCAGAACTGATTGGTGTCACGCGCACCACGTTACGTGAGGTTTTACAGCGTTTAGCCCGCGATGGTTGGTTAACCATCCAGCATGGCAAACCGACTAAGGTTAACAACTTCTGGGAGACGTCGGGTCTCAACATCCTGGAAACGCTGGCACGTCTCGATCATAACAGCGTGCCACAGTTAATCGATAATTTATTGTCGGTTCGCACAAATATTGCTTCGATCTTTATTCGTTCTGCGGTCCGTAACTACCCAGAACAGGCCCAGGAAGTATTAGCGAAAGCTGAAGAGGTCGAGGATCAGGCAGAGGCGTTTAACAAACTCGATTATGAGATTTTCCGTGGGTTGGCGTTTGTCTCTGGTAACCCGATTTACGGTTTGATCTTTAACGGGCTAAAAGGTCTGTATACGCGAGTGGGTCGTTATTACTTCTCTAATCCGGAAGCACGCAAGTTGGCGCTTAACTTCTATAGCAAGCTGTCCACTCTTTGCCATGAAAAAACCTACGATCAGGTGATGGAGACGGTGCGTAACTACGGTAAAGAGAGTGGGGCGATTTGGCAGAGTATGCAGGGCACCATGCCTAGCGATCTCACTGAGGCACGTCGCTAAAACATTTTGTTGATGGGGGGCTTGTTCTGCCCCCTTTAGGTGTCAATGGGATAACGGGCTATCCCATTTACTGTAATGTTACGGGTTAATAGCCTTGCTATTTGAAACCCATCAACAGCGGCATTGTTCATCAATACGGTTACTCGATAAATACGCGGTAAAGTGCTACAGAATGTGCTCACCCATTTGCATGCGCTTCCAATGCCTTTGCATCTTTTCACTGCGTGTTAATCGATCGCTATTCCACTGAGCTGTGATTGTTAATGTATAAGGCGATGCCAACTCTGCTTGTTCGCAATAGCCGAATTGGCAGTCAAGTTCTATCCTGCTTACTCCATCGATTAGAACGGCGAAATGTCCCAAAATCATTAAACCGCACTCCCATCTTCTTCATTGCCTGATGTGAAGTTTTGGCTGACATTTGCCGGATGTAAAACGGCTCATTCACGACAAAGTGGTGGATGCTATGGGTGCTGCCGAAGTTTGCACAGAACATATTTAATGGCCACATCCAGTAACTATTCATTACCTGTGTTTGTTGCGTGACGTTGTTGCTGTCAATATCGCCATAATAATGCATGTTTGAACTCACAAAATGCAGGCAGAAAGTCCAAAGCACATTTGGCGCGATAAGAATCACGGTGGTGATGTTTAAATAATGAATGAAGGTTAACAAATTATCAGACCATGAAATCGGATTCCCGGATAAGGTGAATAATCCATCAATGGTATGAAACAGTAAAAAGCAATACCAGAGGAGCCAGGTTAATGCGGTCACAGGAACATAGGATTTAAATCCCACCCAGCTAGCATGAAGTTTACCTTTCCAAGTCTCAATATCCGCAATCACTTTTATTGAAGAGAGCATTAAATCGGCCATCATATAAAAGCGTGGTAATCCCCATTGAAAGCCATTGGTCAGCGCTCTTTCCTCTAAGTCCTCCTTACTGCCTGATATTTGGTGATGACGCAGATGAAGTTTGCGTCTAACCCACGGGTTAGGGCTGCTGGGCCTTACCAACCAGGCCAGGCTCAGCATGGTATTATGCATCAACTTATTTTTTTTGAAGTAAAGTTGGTGGATGAGATCATGTTCAATTTCATGCACGATAGAAATAAAAAAGGCGTTTAACAGAACGCAAAGCCACCATGGGATACTGTTTTCTATATATAAAACAGAACTGATGATAGTGAGGATAATCATCAATATTAATATTGATAAACCTATGGCATTTTGATGCCGTAACCAGCGATGTTTTTCACGTAACGTTTTATTATATTGTGTGATGGCATGTCTAATATACTTTGTCTGATAGGCGGGTGAATTATCATCAATAGCAGTCATTTTGAATAAGCCTCTGTGATAACGGTAGCAAAATGGGTGTCCATCATGTTTTCCGTCGATCGGATAATTAAGTCTTATTAAGGTTTAGAACAACTGCAGAGATAATCCAGTTAATGGCGAATAAAATACATAACGACATGAATTTCATTGTTTTTATTTGCATATTGCGACGAAATTTTTTTTCCCTCCGTTCTAGGGCTCGTAATTATTCATTATGAGTGCTGATTAGTTCTTGTTATATGCACTTATTTATCCAAACCGTATAGACCCACAGTTTTAATGGGGTTTATTTTTGGACATATGCCATGTTGAAGTGTGGCTGCTAAGCAGCCACCTCTCCTAAGGCCTTTATTGCCCGGTTTATAACGAATTGGGCCGCGGTGGACATCTTTCCAAGTGTTCCACACTGCCGTCTTCGTTTTGCTGCTCTAAAATGACGTCAAAGCCCCATAAGCGGTGTAAGTGCTTCATCACCTCACGGCGGCTTCTATCCAGTGGTGCGCGCTCTTGCGGGACGTAGCGCAGTGTCAGTGAGCGGTCGCCACGCAAATCAACGTTCCAAATTTGAATATTTGGCTCGAGGTTGCTGAGATTGTATTGCGCGGATAATTCTTGCCGAATCGCGCGGTAACCGGCTTCATCATGAATGGCTGAAATTTCCAGATAATTATTGCGATCGTCATCCAGTACGGTAAATAACCTAAAGTCACGCATCACTTTCGGCGACAAGAATTGGCTGATAAAACTTTCGTCCTTGAAGTCACGCATGGCGAAATGCAGCGTCTCTAGCCAGTCTTTACCGGCAATATCCGGGAACCAGTGACGATCTTCCTCCGTGGGTGACTGACAAATGCGTTTGATATCTTGAAACATGGCAAAACCGAGTGCATAGGGATTGATGCCGTTGTAATAAGGACTGTTATACGGTGGTTGATAAACCACATTGGTATGGCTGTGTAAGAACTCAAGCATGAAGCTTTCGGTGACACGCCCCTCATCATACAGATGGTTCAAAATAGTGTAATGCCAAAAGGTAGCCCATCCCTCATTCATCACCTGCGTTTGTTTTTGTGGGTAAAAATATTGACTCACTTTACGCACGATACGTAACACTTCGCGTTGCCATGGTTCCAGCAGCGGGGCGTTCTTCTCCATAAAATAGAGAAGGTTTTCCTGTGGTTCGGCAGGGTAACGACGCGCCTGTTCCGGGGCTTCCTCCCGTTCGATGCGCGGTAGAGTTTTCCACAGCGAATTAACCTGGCTTTGCAAATACTCCTCACGGCTTTTTTGGCGTGCTTTTTCTTCTTGTAGGGAGATTTTTTGCGGTCGTTTGTAGCGATCCACTCCGTAGTTCATGAGGGCGTGACATGAATCCAGTAATTTCTCAACTTCTTCGACACCATAGCGTTCTTCACACTCGCTGATATAGTGACGGGCAAAGAGCAGATAATCGACGATGGAACTGGCGTCGGTCCAACTGCGAAACAGATAGTTGTTTTTGAAAAATGAGTTATGCCCGTAACAGGCATGTGCCATCACCAAGGCTTGCAGGGTAATGGTGTTTTCTTCCATCAAATAAGCAATGCACGGATTGGAGTTAATGACAATTTCATAGGCCAGACCTTGTTGCCCATGTTTATAGCGTTGCTCAGTTTCGATGAATTTTTTGCCGAATGACCAGTGGGTATAGTTAATTGGCATGCCGACGCTTGAGTAAGCGTCCATCATCTGTTCGGACGTAATCACCTCAATTTGATGCGGATAAGTATCCAGTTGGTAATGTTTAGCCACTCGGTCTATCTGCTCCAGATACTCCTGCAACAGTTCGAACGTCCAGTCCGGTCCATCGCTCAGACGTTTTTCATCCAAAACGTGATCATGTGTTGAAGTAGTCATCAGCGCACCCTCGTTTTTAACGGACCTGGCTCATTGTGGCGGCCCTGTAACAATCGTAGCTCATAACTTGGCAGCCTACGGCTGACAAAGCCTAAAAATTCAATCAACTGGCGGTTGACAGGGCATTACCGGTATTCAGCGCAATTTATTCTGTGCATCACTCATCGTATTGTGTGTGGCGTATTATTCTAATTTAATATTTAAATTTGTAATTTTATTCTTAATTTTGGTCGAGCAGTTAAATTATCATCTGTTAATTTATTGTTGCATGTTTGATGTTTTTCTCAGGTTCACAATACCAGCAAGGTGCATGATTACCGCATGAATTATCGTCAAATTCGTCCTTTGCCGCAGCTTATCGCTAATTTTGACGCCCCTATTGCAAAAGAAAGTGTGTTGAACGATAAATTAATTGTGAAATATGTCACGATTGATGATTAATATGTTGGCTGGTTTTTTCCACTGAGTTAATTTGCTGTTTGCAGAAGAATATGCTTTTTTGTGCCTTGGGCTGGAGTCAGCGATGCGAGTTTTAATTTTAGGTAGCGGGGTAGTCGGCGTAGCCAGTGCTTGGTATTTGGCGAAAGCTGGCCATGAGGTCACGGTAATCGATCGACAAGAAGGGCCGGCGATGGAAACCAGCGCGGCCAATGCGGGGCAAATCTCACCTGGATATGCGGCACCGTGGGCTGCGCCGGGCGTCCCGTTAAAAGCGGTTAAATGGATGTTCCAACGCCATGCGCCGCTGGCAATCCGTCTAGACGGTAGCCGTTTCCAGTTGAACTGGATGTGGCAGATGCTGAAAAACTGTAACACAGCGCACTATATGACCAATAAGGGGCGCATGGTGCGTCTGGCGGAATATAGCCGTGATTGCATCAAAGCGTTGCGACAGGAAACAGGCATTCAATACGAAGGGCGGCAGGGGGGAACGTTGCAGCTGTTCCGCACTCAGCAGCAGTTTGACAATGCGGCCAAGGATATTGCGGTTCTGGAAGACGCTGGCGTACCGTATCAACTCCTCGAAGCCAGCCGACTTGCGACGGTTGAACCGGCGCTGGCTCAGGTAGCGCATAAATTGACCGGTGGGCTGCAATTGCCGAATGATGAAACCGGTGATTGCCAATTATTCACGCAGCAATTGGCGAAAATGGCGCAGCAGGCGGGTGTCACCTTCTTGTATAACCACAGTGTGGACCGGTTGCTGGTGGATGGCGATCAAATTAGCGGTGTGCAGTGCGGTGAGCAAATATTTAAAGCCGATAGTTATGTGGTTGCATTTGGCTCCTACTCCACCGCACTGCTCCGTGGGTTAGTGTCGATTCCGGTTTATCCGTTGAAAGGTTATTCGTTGACCATCCCAATTACCGATGGGGCAGCCGCACCGCACTCCACCGTTTTAGATGAAACCTATAAAATAGCGATTACCCGTTTCGACCAGCGTATACGGGTTGGCGGTATGGCGGAGATTGTCGGCTTTAACACGGAACTGGAACAAAAGCGGCGTGCAACACTGGAAATGGTGGTGCGTGATTTATATCCGAACGGTGGTCAGGTTGAGCAAGCGACCTTCTGGACCGGCCTGCGGCCAATGACGCCCGATGGTACACCAATCGTTGGCAAGACTTCCGTGAAAAATCTGTATCTTAATACCGGGCATGGAACCTTGGGGTGGACGATGGCCTGCGGTTCGGGTCAGTTACTGTCCGATCTTATGTCTGGCATCTCACCGGCGATCCCATCCGATGATTTATCGGTGGCGCGTTACAGCGATGGGTTTTGCAACGCGCGTAACATCCCATTAAAAGGTGTTCACGCCGCGCGTTAATCATTGAATATTGCCGCAGGCGCAGTCTTGCGGCTATGTCGTTAGCCCTCAAAGGAGTACCCATGCCCCGCCCGATTAGCGCCAAGCTCCATCTTGCTGCTTTTGACAACAATTTACAGGTTATCCGCCGTTTTGCACCGAACGCTAAGGTGTGGGCAGTAATAAAAGCCAATGCGTATGGTCATGGTATTAAGCGTGTTTGGCAAAGCCTGGCGCGCACCGATGGCTTCGCGTTGCTCGATCTGGAAGAGGCCGTTTTGTTACGTGAATCCGGTTGGCAAGGGCCGATATTGTTGCTAGAGGGTTTTTTCCAACCCGAAGATTTAGCGGTAATCGATCGTTATCGATTAACCACCACTGTACACAGCGATTGGCAGTTAGCGGCGATCGCGAAAACGCCACTTTCGGCGCCGCTGGATGTATATCTCAAAATCAATAGCGGCATGAATCGCCTAGGGTTTGCGCCAGAGCGGTTGCCGCTGGTTTGGCGACAAGCGCAAGCCATCCCAAATATTGCGTCGCTGACGCTGATGAGCCATTTCGCGACGGCGGATAGTGCGGAAGGTGTGGTGGCGCAAATGGCGACAATTGAAGCAGGCGCCGTTGGGGTATCTTCACCGCGCAGCCTTGCCAACTCTGCCGCAACGCTATGGCATCCGGAAACGCACGGGAGTTGGGTGAGGCCCGGTATTATTCTGTACGGCGCTTCACCAAGCGGTCAGTGGTCTGATATTGCCGACACTGGGTTGCAGGCAACTTTGTCGTTGCGCAGTGAAATTATCGCCGTTCAACAGCTGAAAGCGGGCGATCGCGTGGGTTATGGTTGGCGCTATGCGGCTAACGCGGTGCAGCGAGTGGGTATCGTGGCCTGCGGTTATGCCGATGGCTATCCACGCCATGCACCAAGCGGCACACCAATATGGGTGGATGGCGTCATGACGCGTACGGTGGGAACGGTATCGATGGACATGCTGGCCGTGGATTTAACACCGTGTCCCCAGGCCAATATCGGTGCAGAAGTGGAACTTTGGGGGCGTCGTTTACCGGTGGATGATGTGGCCGCCGCAGCGGGTACGCTAGGCTACGAGCTGCTGACGGCAATCGCACCACGGGTGCCTGTGGTGACGGTGTAACGCACTCATACTACGTTTTTGAGTTCGCCTTTAATGTGTTTACTGCGCTGTCGTGCGTGCAGTGCCAGTAAACACCCTACCAGCATCACCAACGCTAGCGACAGTTTGGGTTGCATCGGCAGCGCCATAGCGCATAACCCCAGCACGGCTCCACCGGCCATTTGCGCAAAACCCACTAAGGCTGAGGCGACACCGGCCTCATTGGAGTATGGCTCTAGCGCATAGCTGGTGGCCGGCCCCATGACAAATGCCAACCCTGCGCAGGCGCTTGCAACCGGTAACATATAGGCCAGCCAATGAGTTTGTGCGGCTGGTGACAGCAACGCTATGCCCAACACTAAACCGATGCATCCCAGTCCCATTAAAACGCCGCCGGTTGCCAAACAAAATGGTCGCCCGACTTTGCGAATCAGCCGGTTGGCAAAAAAACTCACCAACATGATCCAGAAACCATTCGCACCGAATACCAGTGAAAACTGTAGTGGCGTCAGTTTGGCGGTGCCCATCAGCACGTTGGGTGCCAGAGAAACATAAGTCAACGCCATACCCATTGCGCCTGAATTCACCACAGCGAATGATAAAAAGCGCCGCTGACGCAAAATTTTTGCGTATTGGCGCAACGGCAAATTTTTAACCGGTAGCGTCCCGGTTGGTCGGGTTTCAGGCAGCAACACGGCGATTAAAATAAGCACCAACAGTGCATAGAGTGCTAAGAACCAGAAGGGCGCACGCCAGCCGAAGGCTTCTGCTAATAGGCCGCCGAGCAGCGGGGCTAACGCAGGAATGATATTCAACGTGCCGTTTAGAAAGCCAAATGCGCGCGCTGCGTCGTCACCGTTCATACGATCGCGCACTCCGCTAAAGGCCACGACGGAGGTACAGCATACCGCCACACCTTGTAATAAACGTGAGGCGATGAATAACGCCGGGGTCGTTGCCAGCGCTGCCATAGCAGCACCGAGCATGTAGATGACGATGCCTGCTAAAGCCACCGGTTTGCGGCCATAATTATCAACCAAGGGGCCGGCGATCACCTGGCCTAAACCCAACACGAGAATAAAGAGCGAGATTGTGGATTGAATCAACGCTTCGCTACTGTTGAGCCCCGCAGCGATAGCCGGAATAGTCGGCAGATAAAGATCGATGCCCAATGGACCCAGCAGCACCAGACTGAGGAGCAGAAGTAGGAATTTTTGCATAACAAAAACAGCATATCCAAATGATAAAGATGGCTAGAGTAGAGTGTCTATCGTTAAATGAAAAGCAGCCATGTCAGATATGTCATGGCTCTGCTTTCGTCAAAGCGAACGGGGGCGATAATATAGGGCAGATACCACATCGGCGACATAACGCGCCTGATGTTTGGCATCGTCCAGTGCTCGGTGCGGTGTACCCTCAAAGGGGCGAGTTTTTTTGGGATTAAAGCCGTGCAGTTCTGCCAGTGTAATCACGGTGCGGACGTCTTGCGTATCCCAGAAGTTCCACGGGCAACTGATAGCAAGCTGCTGATAAGCATGTTCAAGAATGGTGCAATCAAACTCTTTACCATTGCCCCAGACTTTGACCGTAGCCGTGCTGTTAATGTGAATAAACTGGCTCAGATTGGTCAGGGCACGCTTGAGACTGTCACTGCCACCAAATGCCAGCTTGCGTGCCTCATCAGACTGTTTTGCCCACCACGCAACGGTATCCAAACTCATGGTGCGCTCGGGTTGATCTTTTTGGCAATTGATTGCGGTTTCAAATTCGGCACCTAATTCCCCGGTTTTCGGATCGAAGAAGACCGCCGCAATCACCAAAATCACTGCCGAGGGCTTAATATCCAGCGTTTCAATATCCAACATCAAATGGTGCATCGGTGTACTCAAATCGGCTTTATATCGTTTTATTGTACTACAGAGGCGCGGCGGCTGCGCGGCTGCCCATGGGCTGAGCCTAGCGTGCTCGCCAGAGAAATAGCCAGTAATGACAGGAGCAGTAGTGCACTGGCCGGCGCCAATACCGCCCAAGGCGCACGTTCGATATAAGGCATTCCCTCGGCCAACACCAGCCCCCATTCTGCACTCGGCGGTTGCGGTCCTAAGCCGAGAAAGCCCAGTGCAGCTAAGGCTAACGCGATCCCCGGAAGGCGCAACATGGCGTGGCGTAATAGCGGGCTTATCACCGCAGGGAGCAAGTAATGGCTAAAACTGCGCAGGCGGCCAATGCCCAGTACCGGTAACATGCGGATATACGACTGGCTGCGCGCTTCGCCCAGCAGTGAGGCACAGTGCGCAGCAAGAGGGGCCCAACTGACCAGCATCACTGAGCAGGCGGCACCGTAAGCCGACGGCCCAGTTACCGCGACAACCATGAGGCCAGCAATAATCGGCGGGGTTGCATTAGCGGTTTCAATGACACCGCACATGAGCCGTGGCATCAGACCAAATAATAATCCCAGCACCAGCGATGCCATACTGACTGCCAATGCCAACAGGCAGGTATTGAGTGCGCCGTACGCTACCCGCGCCAAAATATCGCGGCCCGTGGCGTCGGCTCCCAACGGCAAAGCCAGGCTCGGCGATTCCAACCGTAGATGCAGGGACGAAAGCGGATCGCGCAATAGCCCACTCAACACAATTAAAGCCAAGAGGGCGGCGGTGACACCAACGATCAAAAAACCGCTGTTATCGGTGACTACCGGCGGCGGTGTATTTGGCAAGGTTGCGCCGATACGTCCTAGCAGAAGATAGTGCAGCAGGTGCATCACTATACCTGCGGCAAAGGCCAGCGCTAGCAGTAATAAAATACCACATTGTAGCGCGGGCAAATCTTGCGCGACGGCGGCACCCAAGGTGGCACGCCCTAACCCGGGAATGGCAAACACCTTTTCAACCGCCACGGCGCCGCCGGTTAGGCCGACCAAAACTAACCCTAACTGCGGCAATAATGCGGGTAAGGTTCGGTGGAAAACGGCCAACAGTCGCTGATGCTTGGGGATACCGGCCAGACACCATGTTTGTAACCAGCGTTCACTGAAGGTCGCCGATAATCTGTCACTCAATAATAAGCCTATTAACCCGCCGGCCGGTAAACCCAATGCGAGTGCGGGCAATAGGGCATGTTGCCAGCTTTGCCAACCAAATGGCGGTAACCAACGTAACCATACCGCACCGACGATCAATAATAATGCGGCCAGCAGAAACTCCGGCAATGCGGTCAGGCTAGTGGCAAGTATGCCGGTAGTGGGACGTGTATCGCCCCGCATGCCGCGTCGCAACGTGGGCAGCACCAGCAGGATAGCGATGCATAAAGCGACTACCAGAGCATAAGCCATCAAGGTTAATGACACCCCCGTTGCGCGGAGCATACCTTGCAGCACCGGTTCACCTGAGATCCACGAATGGCCAGCATCGCCTTCTAGCAACCCGACGAGCCAACGGCCGAGTAGAATCAATGGCCCTTCATCAAGCCCGAAACGTTGGCGAATACTGTCCAGTGCTTCGGCGGTGGCTTCCTGCTCGCCGGATCTTGCTCGCAGCAGACTGAGCGCCGGATCGCGTCCCGATAACCACGGTAATAAACCGACCAATAACACCATGCCGATGAGTGCGAGTAGGCGTGATAACCACGGCAAACAGCATTGTAGTAGGCGTAACATTATGGTTGCGCGACCTGTGTCGTTGGCATCACTAATTGGCGCTCACGCGGATCGCGTGCGGCATGGCGCAAATTGATAGCCTCGCCTTGAATCACTCGCTCATGCAGCAATGGGATTGCCGCATGGGTGGCCAAAATGTGGTTTTCCGCGTCGATAATCGCTTGGCGGCGTTCTGGGCCGGCAGGAATAACCGCTGCACGAGCCAATGCGTCATCAACCGACTTATCGCATAACTGCGCAATATTAAATGAACCTTGGCAAGCAAAGTCGCTGTACATATAGGCGACAGGATCGCCGGAATCCAGCACGGTAGCGCGTGAAAGGATAAAAGCGTCGAATTTGCCAGCTAGCGCATCGGCTTCAATATGCGCATATTCCCGTACTTCCTGCTTCACCACAAAACCGGCGGCAGTCAATTGTTGGGCGAGATATACCGCGACCTCCGGCAGTTCAGTGCGATCGCTGAAGGTGGCCAGCGTGATAGTGGCGCCAGCGGCGGTTGCGTTTGGTTGCAGCGCTGCGGTTTGGGGTTTACGTAACGTGGCGGCCCAAGGAAGCGCGGGGCCGAGCAGGCCACTGGCGATATCCGCACGGCCTTCGTAGACATTTTTTACCAAGGTTTGCCGCTCGACGGCAGCAGCGGCAATGGCGCGCAATGACGGATCGCTGAAGGCACCCTGACGGGTATTAAGGTACAAGGTATTTGTACGCGGCATCGGCACTTCGTGCACCAGCGCGGGATCGATCAAAGGGACTTGGGCGACCGGTAAGGCTTCCACCAGATCGGCGTTGCCCGTCCGTAGTGCCGCCGCGCGTGCGGTTCCGTCTGGTACAAAGCTGACGTCAATCCCCGCAGCGGCGGCAGGCTGCCCCCAATACTCGTCAAAGCGCGTTAATTTAGCGTTGCTGGTGCCATTGATTTCAGTCAGCATAAACGCCCCCGTTCCAGCAAGAACCGGGTTGACCACCCCGTTAGCGCCATAAGCACGTTCCGCGAGTATGGCCAATTGCGGACTCGAAAGCCGTTGGGGAAGCAACGGATCTGCTTTCAGGATAGTGATCACTACCGCATGCTCACCGTCCGTCGCTGCGCTCAACTCTATGCCGTCCAAAATACGCGGTTTAGGCGCAGCCTGCATGGCAGCGGTAAGTGAACGCACCACGCTGTGTGCTGTCAATGGGGTACCATCATGAAATTTAACCCCCTTGCGCAGCTCGAAACGCCAGTGATGATCATCAACCTGTTGCCATTTCTCCGCTAATGCCGGCGTCGCGTCACCAGCCGCGTTCAATACCACCAAGGTTTCGGCATTGCTCCAGCGTGACAGTTTAAATGCGTCATCGCTCAACGGCGTCAATCCAGAGCGGGGGGGTTGTAGCATTACCACGCGGAGGCGCTTTTCACCGTCTGATATTTCTGGCGGTTCTGGTGGATCAAAACAACCGCTCAACACTAAGCTACCAGCCAACATCAGGCCAAACGGGGCGAACAAACGCAGGTATGACATGAAAAACTCCTTTAAAGTTCAGCAAGCGTAAGGAACAGAGGGGATCGCGGCAATCAGAGCCTGAGTTGCGCAATGGCGCGGGGTGCGTAGCAGTGCAGCGGTAGGTCTGTCTTCTACAATCACACCGTGATCCATGACCAGCGTCCGTTGGCATAAGCGACTAACCAATGACAAATCGTGGGAAACGACCAAAAGCCCCATTTCTTGCCGCTGAGAAATGTTGGCCAATAGCGAAATAATTTGCTGACGTAAAGGGAGATCCAGACCGCTAACCGGTTCGTCAGCAAGCAAGAAGCGGGGCTGCGGCGCAATGGCTCGAGCTAATGCCACACGCTGCGCTTGGCCGCCCGATAATTCACCAGGGCGGGCATGTAACAGTTGCCCGTCAAGTTCAACTTGTCTCAGAGCCCATTCAACACGTGGCGCCAGATTACGTTTGGAGGTTAACTGTCGCAGCGGTTCAGCGATCAGTTGAGCCACATTATGCCGGGGATTAAGAGAAGCATGTGCATCCTGCGGGACGTATTGCACCAGTCGTCGGTACCAGCGCAGTTTGGTGCTAGAGGCAGGTGTAATTTGTTGGCCTTGGCAAAAAATGCGTCCGCTGTCGCAATGCTCAAGGGCCAGAAGCAATTTCAGCAGGGTAGATTTTCCCGCACCGGAGCAGCCGACCAGGCCAACGCACTCCTTGGCGCGTAGATTGAGGTTACAGGCTTGCAAACCAGGGTGCTGTGTGCCGAAGGAACGGCTGACGTCTTGCAGACTGATGAATGTGTCCAACATGCTTAACTCACTTGCTGTAACGGTAAGCTGTTGGTGCGACGTTGCGGGTAAGCCGCAGCGACCAATTGCTGGGTGTAGTGATGTTTTGGTTGTTGTATTAATGCCTTTAATGAGCCACTTTCCACCAGCCGTCCCTGTGCCAGCACCAGTGCGCGTTGACATAAACCTGCAGCGACGGAAAGATCGTGGGTGATGAATAATTGTGCGGGTGCGCCGGGTTGTTGACTGAATTGACGCAGCATATCCAGCAGTTGGCGTTGGCTAACCGTGTCAAGTGCCGTCGTGGGTTCATCAGCAATGAGCAATGCCGGTTGACTGGCCAAGGCGATGGCGACGCAAATCCGTTGGCACTGCCCTCCAGAAAGCTGTCCCGGATAGCGAGTCAGGATCTGTTGCGGGGGCAGACCAAGCATTTGTAGCATGTCACTCGCGCAGCGGTTGGCATCTTCACGTGACAGCGCACGTTGATAACGCAATACCATGATTAACTGATGTCCAATCGTTACTAACGGATTCAACGCGCTAAACGGATTCTGAAAGATGGCCGCGAGCGGTAAAGTACCTCGCTGTTGCAGGTGAACACCTGCCAGTTGTTTTCCCAACAAACGAATAGATCCACTGACCGATGCATGAGTGGGTAAAGTGCCGAGTAACGCCGCGGCAGTGAGTGATTTGCCGGAACCCGAAGCGCCCAGTAAACACAGGCATTCTCCAGCGTGCAGGGTGAAGCTCAGGTTCTGCACTTTAGGAGCGTCATTAATTGATATGTTTAACTGTTCGACTACCAAAAGCGGTGAATGACGCTGTTCCATGTTACGGTCTGCATAAGATAATTTTTGATATGTGATAACATAACATTTTGTATCCGAAGATGACCAGCTTTAATCGTCGGTAGCCGTGATAGGCGTCCTACAGCAAATTAGGCTATGATGGGCAATAATTCGTTGCGAAGTGGTTGTTACTGGTGAGAACGCTAATTTTTATTTTATGTATGATGGCTTACCTATTGGTATTGGGGTATCTGGGGGCCTTTGTCACCGATAAAATTTGCGAACAATCGGGTAGTTACGGCAAAATTTGCCGCATGGTTGATATTTCGGAACCGCATATTCCGCAGGTTTCGTCGCCGGATCAGGCTAAGTAATCTGTTGTAATGAGCCGGGTAACTAACGCAGCGATGATGATCAGTAACATAGCTTGCCGCCAGCCAAGTTTGAACAGCCAGCCTCGTCGTATTTGGGGTGTGGTTAATTGCCCGACTACCATGTTGCCAGCGAGTAGCATCGTCACAATAATAAACACCAACCCTGTCATCACAACACTAAACTCAGCGTGTAGTACGTTGGCGTAATACAAACGCATACCGATAAAGTAGGCCGTCATTATCCATGCAAAGAGTGTCTTTTTTTTGAGTACCTGATAAAGCAGGAAAGCAATGAACATACTGTGGGCTGCCGAGAACAGTGGCGTATCAATCGGTTGACGGGCACAGATATTGTAGACCGTGAGGTAGATATTAAATATCAGCAGGGCGTAGATAACATAAATGTACCAACCATAGATTATTTTTAGTTTTCTTACGTCGGCAGGTGTTGGATAATCATCCTGTTGCATTGTTGTCTCCTTGAGCTGCTCTGTTTTTAACACTACATGATTAAATGAAAACTAAACATCCCTGTGGAATTATTGTTATCTAACTAGGGAACTTTACTATTTTTACTGCGGATGGTTATTTTCACTGCGATGCTTCCGTTGGAAAACGTTTGCTTATATTGGTCACGTCCTCTTATGAAAAATTTTAAAAATAGCCTTAGCACAACGATAATCATGGTCTTTATGTTGTGGCTCTATTTTGTTTTGCCATCGGCCCTAACAGCCTATTTTTTTGTCGAACTTAATCTCAACCCGTTCACTATTATTAGATTTTGGCATTACAACCCCTTTTCTGCCGATCGCGGTATTCCCGCCTATCAGCCATTTATCTATCTATTGATCATATGGTGCCTGTTAAACGGTCTATTGTTGGGCTGTATGTGGATAATTTTGCGTTTGGTAGCCTATTTCCGCGCACGCTGATTATCCTGAATGGCGCACTGCCGTTTGCCGGGGCGATACCCCTTCGCCGTTGCGCGGGTATCAGATAGCGTACTGTCTTGGTCAGTTAAACCGTTAAGCTGTGCTTATCCTCCTCGCTATAGGGCATTTTCACGCGCTAAGAGCGTGATGGCGCGGCTGTCATTATGCGAAGGTAATCGGATAAATATGAAATAAATCAATAAATTATTGGCTTTTTATCGTAAAAACCCCCTTGTATGATAAAGATAATAATTATCATTGTTATTTGCTTTATCATTAATCTATTTTATCCACACCGTGCACCAATAACCTCTGTGATAGGGCAGCCAGCGATGCTGCCTCAGCTTCTTTGCGGTGTGCTTTTAATAGCCTCTATAGGGATTACAGCTATGTACCGGATTTCTCCTGCCAAGCATTCATCTATTTTTTGTGTTTTCGCGCTGTTTTTGCCGTTGAGCTCGGTAGCGGAAGAGACCGTAGTGGTCACAGCAAAACCGGCCGATACGGCGAATTCCGCCACGCAGGGCTACACGGCGACAACCAGCCAGGGAGCCACTAAAACTGATACGCCGCTGATATTAACCGGGCAATCCGTCTCGGTTATTACACGCCAGCAAATGACCGACCAAAATGCGCTCACCGTTAACGATGCGCTCAAATATACACCTGGCGTCTTTACTAATTTTGCTGGAGGCGCTACGCGTTACGATACTATTGCGTTACGTGGTTTCCACGGCGGTGATGTGAATAACACCTTTCTTGATGGCCTGCGTTTGTTAAGTGACAGCGGTAGCTACAATGCGTTACAGGTGGATCCTTGGTTTTTGGAACGTATTGACGTTATCAAGGGGCCCGCGTCAGTGATGTACGGCCAAAGCATCCCCGGAGGTCTAGTGGCGCTAACCAGCAAACAACCGAGATTCGCCTATGAAGGGCACATTAATATGATGGGCGGCAATCATAATACTCGGGGTGGCGCTTTTGACGTTACCGGACCGTTATCCGAACAGTGGGCTTATCGCTTGACGGGGATGACTCGTAGCAGTGACACTCAGTATGCTCACCAACGTGAGGAACGTTATGCTATTTCGCCGTCGTTATTGTGGCAACCGAGCGAGAATACCTCGTTGTTAATGAAAGCCTATTTGCAAAAAGATCCTTCAGGTGGGTATCACAGCGCGGTGCCTGCCGACGGCAGCCTGTATTCCACTCAGGGCGATAAACTTGGGCATGGATTTTTTGATGGGGACAGTGGCCATAACGTTTTCAAGCGTTGGGAACAGATATATAGCTATGCATTTTCGCACAGTTTCAATGATGTCTGGACTTTCCGTCAAAACGGCAGTTACACCCATTCCAATGTGGAATTGGAACAAGTTTATCAGATCGGCTGGCGGGACAATCGCAACATGTTGCACCGTTATTACAGTGGTTCCAGTACCTCGTTGGATGCCTATGCGGTTGATACTCAGTTGGAGGCCGAATTTGTCACTGGCATGCTGGAGCATAAATTCATGCTTGGGCTGGATTATCAACGCTTCCGTAATAACCTATGGGATGAAAAGGCAAATGCCAGCGACCTAAACCCTTTTACCGGTGTGGCGTTACAGCCGGTGATCAGCAATCTGGTGCACACTGATTTACAGCGACGCTATGAACAAACCGGTCTTTATCTGCAGGACGAAATTAACCTTAACCAATGGTATCTCAACCTGTCAGGACGCTATGACCGGCTGGAAAGTCGTAATATCAACCTGACAGCGGGCACTGTCGATGCACGCAATGACCACCATTTCAGCGGTCGAGCGTCTTTATTGTACAGTTTTGATAATGGGTTATCGCCGTATGCGAGCTACAGCTCCGCTATTACTCCGGAGGCGCTGGCAGATCAAGATGGGCATATGCTTAAGCCGAGTACCAGCCAACAATATGAAATAGGGCTAAAATATCAGCCGCCGGGCGGTTCATCACTCTATAGCGTGGCACTGTACGATTTGACACAAAAGGATGTGGCGAACCGGGTGATACAACAAAGTTTTTATGTACCGGCAGGAAAGGTGCATTCGCAGGGCATTGAATTGGAAGCGCGCAGCAAATTGACCGACCGCCTGAGTTTGGTTGCGGGATATACCTATAATCGCGTGAAGTTCAAAGATGTGGTAGATGGCAACAAGGGTAATACACCGTATCTGGCTCCGGAACAAATGGCTGCGTTGTGGGGGCAATATGATGCTGGATATGGCATTAATGTTGGAGCCGGTATGCGTTATATGGGTAAACAATGGGCTGATAACGAAAATACCCTGAGAATACCTTCGGCCACTCTATTGGATGCGTCTGTGCGAATGAAAATGGACCAGATTTGGCCCTCGCTAAAAGGCGCTTATGTTCAGCTTAACGTCAATAATCTGACGGATAGGAAATACGTTGCTGCGTGTTATGGCAAGGGCTACTGCTATTGGGGACAAACGCGTAGTATTGTGGCGACCCTCGGCTATGATTTTTAATTATATCAGTTGACTGATACCCCGATGACTATCGGGGTTGTTATTTTGTTTAGAACAGAGAGAATAATAATACCACTGGTAGACTTAATGGCCAGGTTAGGCCGATGGTAATCGCACTGAGGCAACGAATTCTAACGGTATCTCGACTGACCAGATAGGTAAAAACCATAGAAAATAAAAGGCCAAATAAATAAAAATATTGTGTTGCAACCCACAGCGACGACATGAACCCATTCCAATTTTATTTCAGGCCCACATTCTAGGCGCTTAGCGTGCTTGATTCAATGCTTAGCTGACGATAACTATTACGTTGGGTTGTAGAGGTGGGGCATTTTACATTGTTTGCTACACGGCAGTATTAATGGTAAATCATACTTACTGATATTGTGCATTGTAACGTGGGCGTTACAGTTGGCATGGTGTTTTGTTTTGTCCATGATGTTGATTGTGCTGGTTTATTTTTTTAATCGAGACTGCTTGCTCACTTACCGATCTAATGTAAAGCATGCTTAATATTAGAGACTATACTCAATGGTGCTGGCCTTTTGCCAGATAACTGACAGTGGTGCTAATAAGGAGCTACAGCATGGAAATAACCAACGATTCGCGCGCAGTAAAAAAAGTATCATGGGGAAGTATTATCGGTGGGGTAATTACCGTACTGGCAATCTCACTATTATTGTCCACACTTGGCACTAGCTTAGGTTTTGCCATTGTCGATCCGATGTCAGACGATCCAATCAATGGCGCAGGTATGACGGTCGTCATTTGGTCGGCGATCTCCATTATTATCAGTTTGGCTGCTGGGGCATTTGTTGCCGGCCATTTAGCGGGTAATGAGGGGGGAATCCACGGTTTTCTGGTATGGGCGACGGCGCTGATTGTCGCTGCGGTGTTAGGCAGTGTGGTATTGGGTGGCACCATTAAGGCGACCGGTAATGCGCTGGGGTCGATTGCTTCTGCAACCGGTAGCGTGATTTCCGGCGCCGGTTCTGCTGTTGGCGGCGGCCTTAAAGGGCTGACGAACCTGGGGCAAGACGCATTTGATGATCTGAGTTTGGATACCAAACTACAACCTGAAAAGTTAGATGACCAGGTCATTGCGGCGTTACGCAAAAGTAATATTGAATCTTTGCAACCAGAATATATGCAAAAGCAGTTAGACAGTGCCAAAACCGAAATTGTGGAAGCGATAAAACAAGTTGCAATGAACCCGGATAATAGCGACACGATCATTCAGGGTTTGACGGCTAAATTGAAGGAGCGTGGTGCGTCTATCACTCAGGATGTTGACCGTGATAGCCTGACCAAAGCGCTGGCCGATAATACGAACATGACTTCGGACGAAGTGAATAAAATGGTCGATAATCTGCTGACCAAGAAAGAGGAAACGGCTCAGGTTGTTAACCAGCGTTTGGATGATATTCAGGTGAGGATCGAGCAAGCGAAACAACACTATGCGCAACTGAAACAAAAGGCGCGTGAGCAGGCCGCCGCAGCGACAGACGTGGTGGCACGTGCGGCGATGTGGTCATTCTTTGCCTTATTCGTGGGGGCTGTTATCAGCGCACTGGCGGGGTTGTGGGGGGTGAAAAGCTGCCGTCGTCAGTAGTGGTGCAAGAACGCTGATTGAAATGCGACACAAAACTCCGGATTGTTGTCGGAGTTTTTATGGTTTAACGTCGTGTACTCTGCATTCAATCAGTGAATTCCCGCAGAGATAACATCGATATCTGTTTAAAGGTATTAATGGGTTCTAATAAGTCGATCGTTCAATAAGTCAGTTAAGGAGAAATGATGAGTTTTTGGCGTATTGTATTTACCATCATACTGCCACCGTTGGGCGTGCTGTTGGACAAAGGGATCGGTGGGGCGTTTATCCTTAATATCATCCTGACATTGTTAGGCTATTTCCCGGGGCTGATTCATGCCTTCTGGATACAAACAAAACAAGCGTAAGATTATTATTGCTTTTTACACCCCGGCCATTGCGTGCCGGGGTTTTGCATTTTAAGGAAGGCCGCGGACAGAACGGCTTCAATACATTAGGCGTACAGTACGCTACATTGCAGTAAGGCCGAAGTTAAATTTTCAGGAGTAGGCATTGTGGGAAAAAAACCGGCCAAGGTGGCCGGTTGACGCCAAGCCGTAAGACTAGGCGGTTTGGGTACGAAACAACTCGCGAAAAACAGGATAAATATCATCAGGTTCACGTATATGCTGCATGGCGAAATTATCGAACTTGGTCTGCAAATCCTCATATTCGCGCCACAGTGTTTGGTGAGCACGGCGGGTGATTTCGATATAACTGTAGTAGCGCACCATAGGCAGCAGCTTTTTGGCTAACAGTTCGTGGCACAGTGGTGAATCATCAGCCCAGTTATCACCATCCGATGCCTGGGCCGCGTAAATGTTCCATTGCGCCGGGTTATAGCGTTCCTCTACCACGTCATGCATCAGTTTTAGCGCACTGGAAACAATGGTGCCGCCCGTTTCCTGCGAGTAGAAGAACTCTTGTTCATCCACTTCTTTTGCCTGCGTATGATGGCGGATATAAACGACATCGACATTTTTATACGTCCGGCTTAGGAAGAGATAGAGCAGAATATAAAAACGTTTGGCCATGTCTTTAGTGGCTTGATCCATTGAGCCGGAAACATCCATTAAGCAGAACATTACGGCTTGGCTGGAAGGCTCAGGGCGACGTTCATAGTTTTTATAACGTAGGTCAAAGGTGTCGATAAAGGGAACGCGTTTGATTTTTTGCCGTAGCTCTGCGATGTCCTTACGCAACCGCTCCTCTTCGAGCAATTGTGCTGGCTCTGAGTTTTCCAGCGCGGTTAATTGTTGTTCCAATTGTGCTAACTCACGCCGTTTGCCTGCCGTCATCGCAGTACGACGTGCCAGTGAATTCTGGAGTGAGCGTACCACGCTGATATTGGCAGGTACGCCGTTGGCGGTATATCCCGCACGGTGTGTTTTAAACTCGGTTAATTGTTTGTATTGATTTTTCTTAAGATTCGGCAACGCCAAATCCTCAAACAAAAGATCGAGATACTCATCCTTCGATATCTGAAAGATGAATTCATCCTGGCCTTCACCATCCTGGCTGGCCTGGCCTTGGTCACTGCCGCCGCCGCCGCCGCCTCCTTGCGGCCGTTCAACCCGGTCATTCTGCACAAAATGATCGTTGCCGGGATGAACGCGATGGCGAGTGCCGCCACGGCCTTGGTGAAACATCGGTTCGTTAATATCGTCAGTCGGGATCGAGACCGATTCGCCACTGTCGATATCGGTTACCGAGCGCTTGTTGATGGCTTCGGCAATCGACTGTTTTATTTGCGACTTATAGCGGCGTAAGAAGCGTTGGCGGTTCACCATGCTCTTGTTTTTACCGTTAAGCCGTCGATCAATGAAATAAGCCATAGTTCCCCCAAACGACGTTGCCAACTATCATGCCCGTTATCACTCACGCCGTAGTGTGGTAGGTAGCGAGAGATGCCCCCATTTACCGGTTGGTCGATATAACTGGGGGCATCGTGCTCGTTACGGCGTCACTAAAACGCGATGCAAAATCCTTTGAGCATGCTTTTTATGACGTCAACGTCCTTCATTAGGACGATTTTCTCACCCGCAGATACCATTCACACAGCAGGCGTACCTGCTTGCGGGTGTACCCTTTTTCCATCATGCGATCGACAAAGTCGTCATGTTTCTTTTGCTCATCCGTTGAGGTTTTAGCATTGAACGAAATAACCGGCAGCAACTCTTCGGTGTTTGAGAACATTTTTTTCTCAATCACGGTACGTAATTTCTCGTAACTGGTCCAATTAGGATTGCGGCCGTTGTTATTAGCACGGGCACGCAGCACAAAATTGACGATTTCGTTGCGGAAGTCTTTCGGGTTGCTGATACCCGCCGGTTTTTCGATTTTTTCCAGTTCGGCATTCAGGGATTCACGGTCAAACAGCTGACCGGTATCGGGATCGCGATATTCTTGATCCTGGATCCAGAAGTCGGCATAAGTTACATAGCGGTCAAAAATGTTTTGCCCATATTCAGAGTAAGATTCCAGATAGGCTGTCTGAATCTCTTTACCGATAAACTCGGCATATTTCGGGATTAAATAACCTTTAAGGTGTTCTAAATACTTTTCAGCCAGATCTTGCGGGAACTGTTCGCGTTCGATCTGTTGTTCCAGAACATAGAATAAATGCACGGGGTTCGCGGCCACTTCGGTGTGGTCGAAGTTGAATACCCGAGAGAGGATTTTAAAGGCGAAACGGGTAGAAAGACCGTTCATTCCTTCATCAACCCCAGCATAGTCGCGATACTCTTGATACGACTTAGCCTTCGGATCGGTGTCTTTCAGGCTTTCGCCATCGTACACCCGCATTTTTGAGTAGGTGCTGGAGTTTTCGGGTTCTTTTAGCCGTGACAACACGGCAAAGCGAGCCAATGTCTCCAGCGTACCTGGCGCGCAGGGCGCATGTGTCAATTCACTATGGTCGAGCAGCTTATCGTAGATCTTGATCTCTTCCGACACCCGCAGGCAGTAAGGCACCTTGACGATATAAACACGGTCAAGGAAGGCCTCGTTATTCTTATTATTACGGAACGTCACCCATTCCGATTCGTTTGAGTGCGCCAATATAATGCCGTTGAATGGCAGGGCAGAAATACCTTCGGTTCCGTTGTAGTTACCTTCTTGGGTGGCCGTGAGCAGTGGATGCAACACCTTGATGGGCGCTTTAAACATCTCGACAAACTCCATTATCCCTTGGTTGGCTCGGCATAATGCGCCGGAATAGCCGTAGGCATCAGGATCGTTTTGCGCGTGGTTTTCCAACTTACGAATATCCACCTTACCAACCAGCGCTGAGATATCTTGGTTGTTCTCATCACCGGGCTCTGTTTTGGCAATGGCTATCTGTTCCAGTATAGAAGGGCGAACTTTAACTACTTTGAACTTGGTGATATCGCCACCAAACTCATGCAGACGTTTCGCTGCCCACGGCGACATGATCGTGCCGAGGTAGCGGCGCGGAATGTTGTACTCTTTTTCCAGAATATTGGCGTCTTCTTGCGGATTAAACAGGCACAGCGGATGGTCATTGACCGGGCTACGCTCGCCGTTTGCACTCAACGTATAGATAGGCACCAGTTGCATCAAGGCCTTCAGCCGTTCGGCCAGCGATGATTTACCGCCGCCTACCGGACCCAGTAAATAAAGAATTTGTTTCTTTTCTTCGAGTCCTTGAGCGGCATGTTTGAGATAAGAGACAATCTGTTCGATTGCCTCCTCCATGCCGTAAAATTCCTCGAAAGCCGGATAGCGTGCGATGACGCGGTTGGAGAACAAGCGGGACATGCGTGACTCAAGCGCGGTGTCGACCATGACCGGCTCACCGATAGCCATGAGCAGACGTTCTGCGGCGTTGGCGTAGGCACTGCGATCCTGCTGGCAAATGGTAAGAAACTCCTGCAGTGTGAACTCTTCGTCCTTGGCAGCTTCATAGCGCTGGCGATAGTGGTCAAATATGTTCATAGCGATGCCCGTCCTTTCGTTATTAGCACAGGGTAAAGGGAGTGGTTTATCGTGTTCTGGCTCCCGAAAGAAGAAGTTAATATCTGAGTACAGCAACTCGTATGCCAACTTGGTGCGCTTATTATCGCGAGTTGCGCTGTATTGCTACTGCCCTCAGGATAAATTCACCTTCTGTTTTAAGCTTAGTTGGCATAATGAAAAATTTCCTGTTAGCGAAAAAGGTTTTTTTAAGTCATATCAATGACTCAGTTATTATAAGGTTTGAAGGTAAGTCTTGCTGGGTCTGGGCTGTGGGGTGAAACATCACGATACTGACATCATTTATACATATTTCAGAATTAACGTGATGGATCTTGCTAAATTTTGAATGTAAATTTTAAGCGCGTCAGTAAAATTTCGCATAAGCTATCGCCGCTATTAACCCTGTAATTTATGGAAAAAGACCCAGTGAAGAAGACTCAATTAAAAACGCTAGCTATTATCGTGACCGCTATGATGGGTACCCACAGTGCTCAAGCGGGGACCTGGTCACTCGGCGCCTCTGCGTTGGTTAGTCCGGATCCGTATCGCGGTTATCAGACACGGGTTTATCCTGTTCCGGTGATTAATTATGAAGCTGATGATTTTTACTTCCGCACGCTGACCGCTGGTTATTATTTGTGGAACGATCGGGAAAATAAGCTGAGTGTTATGGCGTACTATTCACCGTTACACTACAAACCCGGTGACAGCGATGACGATCGCATGAAGCGCTTGGATAAGCGTCGTGGAACGTTGATGGCTGGCGTAGCGTATTCCCATAATGCAGACTGGGGGACCATCCGCGCGACTTTCTCCGGCGATACGTTAGATAACAGTAATGGCCTGATTGGTGATGTGGCATACCTTTACAAGTTCAACTTTGACACATGGAGCTTGACGCCGGGTGTGGGCGTGACTTGGAACAGCAAGAACCAAAACAAATATTATTATGGCGTCAGCGATCACGAATCGCGCCGCAGCGGTCTGAACAGCTATACACCAGATGATAGCTGGGCGCCTTACCTTGAATTAACCGCTAACTATCAGATCAATAACGCGTGGAATACGTTCGTTATGGGGCGTTATATTCAACTATCGGATGAAATTAAAGATAGCCCGATGGTGGATAAATCTTACACGGGCGTGTTGTGGACCGGGGTGAGTTACAGCTTCTAACGCTGCCGTGAGGTATTGCGTAATTCGGCTATGTAAAAGGGGCTTTATGCCCCTTAATATTGATGACAACGTTGCCTTTGAACTCGAAGTACTCGAGCCTAGCGCAATGAGGGAAGCTCTGGCGGCAAGCTTTCCCAAATAACAGGTTTTGTCAGCCGTTTGAAGTGGGCTTGGTGCCCCATTTTTATATGACTCATTGACGCGGTCTATGCCCCTTTGCGACACCGCAAGGTCATAGCCAGCCGTGCAGGTTGCGCATCGCACGTTACCAGCGGTTTATTAATGCGCCCGGTTTCCACACAAACCATGGTTTTATAGCCGTTATTTGGCATGTCAGCCATGTTACAAGAGAGTACCTCACCCGGATTCCAGGCGATGACGTCACTCATATGGTGATGATGCACTTCAATGGTGCGTTGCAGCGTTGGGTCTTTAATCAGGCTAAACGGTTCTGGTTGGGTATAAACGCGGTCAGTCTGGCCGACAAAAGTCACATCGCCGTGCTGATTAGCTTCTGTGCCATCAGCGACTTTATCCAAATAGGGCTCGCCTAAGCCAGACACTTTCACCGTATCGATATCGCCGATGTGGAAGTAGGTGTGCAATGCTGCGGTCGCTTGATAGTTACCGTGCGACTCCAGCTCTACTTCACACTCTTTCCCCAACTTAAAGCGCGCGATTAGTGTGAATTCGTGCGGCCACAGTTCACGCGTTTGTTCGTTGTCTTGCAGCGTAAAGGTCAGAATTACGCCGTTGTCATCTTCATCATGGGCGGTAAGTTGCCAAGGTTGATTACGGGCAAAACCATGCGAAGGTTTACCCACGGGGCCGAACCACGGCCAGCAAATGGGCACGCCGCCGCGAATTGCTTTACCTGGCTCGAATGGCGTGTTGTTGCTTAACCAAACAACCGGTTGTTCACCGCTAGGCTGCCAAGCAATCAGATGGGCGCCTTGCAAGGTGATGGCTGCACGCACGTTAGGGTGCGAAACCACAATAACCGGCAGAGCCTCTAACTGACGTTGGCTAAGGTAGGGGGAAATTTGTTCCGTAACGGGCAGGGTGAAAATATTTTCGTTCATTGCATTGCCTCTTAATTCGATCCACCGCAGGAAGCAAAAAAAAGGGCGACATTAAAGTCGCCCTTATGATCTCAGTCGTTCATCATGCCATTATTTGGAGATGTGAGCGATCAGATCCAGAACCTTGTTGGAGTAGCCAGTTTCGTTGTCGTACCAAGAAACCAGTTTCACAAAGTTGTCGTTCAGCGCGATGCCTGCTTTAGCGTCAAACACGGAAGTCAGTTTTTCACCGTTGAAATCAGTAGAAACAACGTCGTCTTCGGTGTAACCCAGCACGCCTTTCAGTTCGCCTTCTGCTGCTGCTTTGATTGCAGCACAGATTTCTTTGTAAGACGCTGGTTTTTCCAGACGTGCGGTCAGGTCAACCACGGATACGTTTGGAGTAGGAACGCGGAATGCCATACCGGTCAGTTTGCCGTTCAACTCAGGAATAACCTTACCTACCGCTTTAGCTGCGCCGGTAGATGAAGGGATGATGTTCTGAGAAGCGCCACGGCCGCCGCGCCAGTCTTTATGAGACGGGCCATCAACGGTTTTCTGAGTAGCGGTAGTTGCGTGGACGGTGGTCATCAGCGCTTCAACGATACCGAAGTTGTCGTTAATAACTTTAGCCAGTGGAGCCAAGCAGTTAGTGGTGCAAGATGCGTTAGAAACGATTTCCTGACCAGCGTAAGATTTGTGGTTTACACCCATAACGAACATCGGGGTGTCATCTTTAGATGGGCCAGTCAGAACAACTTTCTTAGCGCCAGCAGCGATGTGTTTACGAGCAGTTTCGTCGGTCAGGAAGATACCGGTCGCTTCTGCAACAACGTCAACACCCACTTCGTTCCACTTCAGGTTAGCCGGGTCTTTCTCTGCGGTAACACGGATGGTTTTGCCGTTAACAACCAGATGGCCGTCTTTAACTTCTACAGTACCGTTGAAACGGCCATGAGTAGAGTCATATTTCAGCATGTAAGCCATGTACTCAGCGTCCAACAGATCGTTGATTGCAACGATTTCTACGTCAGAACGTTCTTGAGCAGCACGGAAAACAATGCGACCGATACGGCCAAAACCGTTGATACCTACTTTGATAGTCATATATTCCACCAGCTATTTGTTAGTGAATAAAAGGTTGGTTGTAAAATTACAAAAACCTTACCAAGCGTCAAGCGGAATCGTGTCAATTATTGCGGCAAGTCAAAGCTGAGAGTTTGATTTGCGCGCTTATTGCACATTCCGCCTACGTTTGGCCTCATTACGATATGGGGTCAAATCGCTAAGTTTAAAGAGCGTCATAACTAGATGTGTGATCTGTATCACATATAATTATGGCGTGAGCTTTATGGCCTACAGTTTAGGGTAAAAATGCCTGCAGTGCTGTTAATTTTTTGTTATCATTAATCATTGTTTTCGTTGACATTATCCATGTTTTGGGAATCGCACAAATGGCTAAAGAGAACTCCCCTCATCAACCGCTCACGGAACTGAATGAAATACAACGTTATGTGACTCAGGAGCGTGGTACGGAAGCGCCATACAGTGGCAAATTGCTGCACAACGCGCGCGATGGCATTTATCATTGCTTATGTTGCCATGCTCCGCTGTTTTATTCCTCAACCAAGTATGATTCTGGCTGCGGTTGGCCTAGCTTTTATCAGCCGATTTCAGATGAGTCTATTCGTTATCTTGATGATAAATCACATAATATGCATCGTGTGGAAATCCGTTGTGGTCATTGCGATGCGCATCTGGGGCACGTATTCCCTGATGGGCCGCAGCCTACCGGCGAACGTTTTTGCGTAAACTCTGCGTCGCTCAGTTTTACTGATGATGAAAATGGCGAGAAGATTGCGGGTTGAAGAGTTAAATGATCGACAAAATCGATTCAGCTATTATTCATGTTAAGAAGGAGGTGCGTTGATGGATGTAAAGGATTTGATAGCGGCGATGACGCCAGAAATCTATCAGCGCCTTGCGCTGGCGGTTGAGTTAGGTAAATGGCCGGATGGCGTTGCGCTGACGCCAGAACAGAAAGAGAATAGCCTGCAAGCGGTTATGTTATGGCAATCGATGCACAATAACGACCCGCAGCACATGAGCATTGGTACTGACGGGCAAATCGTCATGAAAAGCAAGCAAGAGCTGAAGCAACAGTTTGCTGCCGAAACGTTGGTTAAGCTGAAGCCGCAATAAATTGATGGGAAAGAGCGCTATAGCGCCCTGAGCTTGATGACGAAGTCGCCTGATAGCCTGAGATACCGGAGCCTAGCGTAGGCGAGGGGCGCTCAGGTGGCTTATGCCACTGCGACCCCACAGCCACGCTTAGCCCAATAACACGCTTTTCAGCAGTCTGAGGGAGCTAGAGCGCGCCCTAAAGCTTAGAACTGCAAAAATTGTGACAACGTCACGAGCCGAGCGCCGGCTTGCTGCATTGTTTGCAAAGCCTGCACGCTGTCAGCTGGCTGAAGATTTACGCCTCGACAACCGTCAGTAATCACCGTGGTCGAATATCCCAATTGCAGCGCATCCAGTACGCTGAATTTTACACAATAGTCGGTGGCTAACCCCATCGCCACCAAGTCAGTCACGCCCTGTGCACGTAACCAATCATCAAGCTCCGTTTTTGTCCGGTGACCGTTATCGAAGAACGCACTGTAACTGTCGATAACCGGATTTTGCCCTTTGCGAAAAATCCCAGCGATAGCCTGACGATGCAATTGTGGATGCAATTCGGCTCCGTGGCTATTTTGCACGCAATGCACCGGCCACCAGACCTGCGGCAGGCCATCGAGTTCACCCACTGTACCGATTTTTCCCGCCGAGTTGATGGCAAAGCTACGGTGGTTGGCTGGGTGCCAGTCTTGGCTGGCGACGACGGCATGACCACGAGCGAGGCAGGCAGCCATGGCTTGATTAGCGATAGCAATGGTTGCATCCCCCTCTGCCACCGCCAGTGCGCCACCCGCGCAGAAATCATTTTGCAGATCGATCAATAACAGCGCGGTTTTCATAGCGTCTCCCATTTATTAACCTGCGGTGCTGAGCTCGCCACGAAGGTCTTTTTGCATTTGCTGGCGGATTTGTTCTGGCGCTAGCGGTTGGCTTAACAGGAAATGCAGTTTAGTTAATGTTGCTTCTACTGTCATATCAAAACCGCTGATCACGCCAGCGTTAGCTAACGCATTGCCGGTAGCGTAACCTTCCATATTCACACGTCCAGAAATGCACTGGGTTAAGTTGACCACCACGATGCCTCGATCGGACGCGTCACGTAACTCATCAATCAGTTCCGGTTTTTGAGGTGCATTGCCGACGCCGTAGGAGCGTAGGATCAACGCCTTAACCGGCTGCAAAAGAAAATTGCGTACCACTGCGCCAGAAATGCCCGGATAAATCGTCACGACGCCAATAGGCTGCGGCGTAATAGTGTGCACCTTTAATTCGCCACGGCATTCGGGGGAAACGATGCCGTTTTGTCGACGAATATGAATACCCGCTTCCAGCAAAGGGGGCAGGTTTGGCGATGCAAACGCATCGAAGCCATCCGCGTGTGCCTTGGTGGTGCGATTACCGCGAAACAGTTTGTTATTAAAGAACAGGCTAACTTCATTGACCGGATAGTTAGCGGCCAGATACAACGCATTCAGCAAGTTGGTCTGACCGTCGGAACGCAGTTCAGCCAACGGAATTTGAGAACCTGTGACGATCACCGGTTTGGCAAGGTTTTCCAACATGAAAGACAGAGCTGATGCGGTAAACGCCATGGTATCTGTACCATGCAAAATGACGAAACCATCGTACCGATCGTAGTTTCTTTTTATATCGTTGGCGATATGCTGCCAGTCTTCCGGCGTCATATCGGAAGAATCAATCAATGGCGCATATTCATGAATGCTGAAATTAGGCATTTCTGGCCGATGGAATTCCGGCATCAATGCCAATTGGCGTTGTAGGTGGCCTGAAACCGGAATATAGCCATGCTCGGAACGTTGCATACCGATGGTACCGCCCGTATAGGCTACATAGATGGATTTTTTTTGCATTACAGGGATTCTGATAGTTATAAGATGGCTGAATTATAGGGTGATTAGCGCAGAAAAAAAGCCCGGCAAGCGCCGGGCTGGGGATTAAATTGTTAGCGAACGTCGCCGCAGTTGAGGCAAATTGCGTAGCGATTTTGTGGATCGTTGAGATTATTAAACAACCCCGGTTGATCTTTCATCGCTAAGGCAACCGAGGCCAGAGGCGCGGGCAGCACGGATTGGATCGCGGCGGGTAACATGGCATGAATTGACACGCCAAACTGACCGAGGAGTAAATCGGTCAGGCTCGGAGAATCAACAAACCAATTTAATTGCCACTGATTTAATTTGGCTAATTCAGCGGCTTTGCTCACTGCATCATCGAAATCGCCCAGTTGATCGACCAAACCATTCGATTTTGCATCGGCACCGGTCCAGACGTGGCCTTGCGCGATTTTATCCACCTGCACCGGCGTCATATTGCGCGACGTGGCGACCAGATCGATAAAGTTTTTATACCCATTCTCGATGTTCAGCTGCATCATTTTTGCAAACTCTGGCGGCAGCGCTTTGGTGATCGCCAAGTCAGCCAACGGTGAGGTGGCGACGCCATCAGCGTGGATGCCGACGCTATCAAGGGTATCTTGATAGGTGTTGATCACGCCAAAGATGCCGATAGAGCCGGTAAGGGTGCTTGGGCTGGCGACGATGTAGTTAGCTGGGGTGGAGATCCAGTAACCGCCTGATGCAGCCATCCCGCCCATCGAAACAACGATGGGTTTGCCTGCCGCACGCACTGCCGCCAGTTCTGTGCGAATGACTTCCGATGCGCTTACGCTGCCGCCAGGGCTGTTCACACGCAAAACGACGGCTTTAATTTTCGGATCCAGACGGGCCTGACGCAATTGCGCAGCGGTGGTATCACCGCCAACCGTGCCAGGCGTTTGCGTACCGTCCATGATCGCGCCATTGGCAAACACGACCGCAATTTGCCCCCCCTGTTCCGGCGTAGGTTTCGGCTGGTAATCATAAATGCTGATGGCATTGAAATCGTTCGTTTGTTTATCCCAACCAAAAGCGTTAACCAGCTGATTTTCTATTGCCGGGCGCGAGGCCAGCTCATCGACCAGTTTGTTATCGAGCGCATATTTCGCCGTGTCGCCGCCGGTAGCTTGTAGACCGCTTAGCACACCCGCTGCGCCAGGGAATAGCTGTTGCGGGGTGATTTGACGGTTAGCCGCCACGGTGGTCAGATAGTTTTGCCACAGGTTACCTATCCAACGGCTATCGGCTTCACGCGCCGCAGGTGACATGTCGTCACGGATCATTGGCTCAACGGCAGATTTATACGTCCCGACCCGGAAGATATTGGTGGTCACTTTCAGCTTATCAAGCAAAGTCTTGTAATACAGATTGTTTGTTGCAAAACCGTGCAGATCGACGCTGCCTTGTGGCGACAGGTAAATCTTGTTGGCGTAACTGGCCAGATAATATTGCGTCTGGTTATAGCTGTCTCCGATGGCATAGATCGGTTTGCCACTGTCACGAAATTCACGCAGCGCTTTACCAATGTATTGTAGCGAGGGCTGGTCAGCCCCTGCGAAATCATTCAATTGCAACACCATGCCGGTAATGTTTTTATCGTCCCGGGCTTTGCGAATGCTGTCGACTAGGTCGAACAGTGAGTTCTCCTGTAGTTCGCTGGCAGACGCGCCAAGAAACTCACGGCTGCGTTGTAATAAACGGTTTTGCGTGTTGGGTTGATCAACCACCACACCGCTTAAGTTAACCAGTAATGCTCCGCGTGGTGCTTCCGTCGGCGTGCTGCTCTGGAAGGAAAAGTAGAGGCCAGCACCGACTAAAATCAACAAGATGACGATAAGGTTAAGAATAAATTCTCTGATAAAGTTCAGCAGACGCCATGTCCACCTGAAAATGTCGGCAAGGGTACGCCACAAAGTATGCATGTTTTCTCCAAACATGAGCCGAGGATGTCCCGCTATCGTAATGAGCAGCCGACAAAATGTCAGCTTTAAATCATCGTTCACAGTCGTTATTGTGCAAGCTGTAACAGATGATTTAGCTATGTTACCGTGATTGTAATGAAAACCGTTATCAGGAGTTTACTATGGATGCGCTGGATCTTTTACTGAACCGTCGTTCGGCCTCACGCCTTGCCGCGCCTGCGCCAACCGGTGAAGTACGGCAGAATATCATCAATGCTGGCCTGCGGGCGCCGGATCACGGGGCGTTGCAGCCGTGGCGTTTTGTGATGATTGAAGAGCAGGGCTTAGCGCGTTTCAGTCAATTGTTACAAGCTGCTGCGAAGCATGATGAATTGGATGAGACTGCGGTAGAAAAAGCCAAACAGGCGCCGTTTCGTGCACCGCTTGTCATCACCGTCATTGCCCATTGCAGCGAACATCCCAAAGTGCCACGCTGGGAACAGATAGTGTCGGCGGGTTGCGCGGTGCAGGCGATGCAAATGGCAGCCTTGGCGCAAGGATTCAACGGCATCTGGCGCACCGGTTCTTGGACTGAACACCCGCTGGTACGGGAGGCATTTGGGTGTCGTGAACAAGATGAAATTGTGGGTTTTCTGTATCTCGGCACGCCACAGTTAAAAGCATCTACGCGCGTTATAGCGCCTGACAGCACTCCATTCGTGAGCTATTTCTGATTTCCTGATGGGCAGAAAATGCGCTATAACCCGCAGTTCTGTACCGTTTTTGAGCAGGTCGTGAGTATATCGACGACCCGCTCTTATCAATTCCTTCGGCAAGCGCTACCCTAGAGCCAACAAGTTGATATTGCCGCTGACGGCAGATGATGTTCATCGTGATGAGCAGCCATCGGCGACGATGCGCCACGTATACACAGGTAATATCAACGATGACGGGTATATATTTTCTTGAAGGCTGTTAACCGAAGGAAGTGGACTATGACATCGCCAGCGATCCGTTTAACCCAGTACAGCCATGGTGCTGGCTGCGGCTGCAAAATCTCACCTCAGGTTCTTGAAACTATTTTGCACAGCGAGCAAGCAAAATTTGTCGATCCGCAGTTGCTGGTCGGTAATGAAACCCGCGACGATGCAGCCGTCTATGACATTGGCAACGGTGTTGGCATCATCAGTACCACCGATTTCTTCATGCCTATCGTCGATAGCCCATTTGATTTTGGCCGTATTGCCGCGGCCAATGCTATCAGTGATGTATATGCGATGGGGGGCAAGCCCATCATGGCGATAGCGATTTTGGGGTGGCCGATCGCCGCGCTGGCACCAGAGATAGCGCAGCAGGTGATTGATGGCGGTCGTTATGCTTGCCAACAGGCTGGCATCGCGTTGGCCGGTGGTCATTCGATTGATGCACCAGAGCCGATCTTCGGTCTGGCTGTGACCGGTGTGGTGAGCACCGATCGCGTGAAGAAAAACAGCGCCGCGCAAGCGGGCAGCAAACTTTTTCTGACCAAACCGCTGGGGATTGGCGTGTTGACGACCGCCGAGAAAAAAAGCCTGCTGCGTGCGGAACACTTTGGCGTGGCGACAGACATCATGTGCCAGTTGAATAAGCCGGGTGCGGAATTTGCCAATGTTGCTGGCGTGACGGCAATGACGGACGTGACCGGTTTTGGCCTGCTGGGCCACCTGAGTGAAATGTGTCAGGGGTCAGCATTGCAGGCGACAGTGTGGTTTGACAAGGTGCCGAAACTGCCGGAGGTTGAACGTTATATCGCTGAAGGATGTGTGCCGGGAGGAACCGCACGTAACTTCGAAAGCTACGGGCATCTGATTGGGCCGATGAGCGATATACAGCGACAGCTATTATGTGATCCGCAAACGTCGGGCGGATTGCTACTGGCGGTGCAGCCGGAAGGCGAAGAGGCGGTGCAGGCCATCGCTACCAGCCATGGTATATCGCTTGAGGCCATTGGCGAACTGCATCGTGCCGTTGCCGGTAAGCCGATGATTGAGGTCGTGTAGTGGCATTGTCACAGCAACGGGCAGACACTCATGCTTATCGCCACCTTTTTCTCAATGATATTCCGTTGATTGACGTGCGCGCGCCCATCGAGTTTAACAACGGCGCCTTTCCGCAGGCGATTAATTTACCGTTGATGAATGACAGTGAACGTCAAGCGGTTGGCACCTGTTATAAACAACACGGTCAGCAGCAGGCGATAGCGCTAGGGCACAATTTGGTTAGCGGAAAAATCCGACAACAGCGTACCGAAGCTTGGCTGGCAGCGTGCGCTAGCAAACCTGAGGGGTATCTGTATTGTTTTCGTGGCGGACTGCGATCGCAATTGGTGCAGCAATGGTTACGGCAGGCGGGCGTCGAGTATCCTCGGGTGATCGGGGGATACAAAGCCCTGCGCCATTATTTATTGAACATCCTCGAGTACAGCGCAGAATTGCCGATGGTGATTGTGGGTGGTAATACCGGCTGCGGTAAAACGCTGATGGTAAACGAGCTGGCCGCGGGGGTGGATCTGGAAGGTTTAGCCTGCCATCGCGGCTCATCATTTGGCCGAACCTTGGCCGGTCAGCGTGCACAGATTGATTTTGAGAATCGTCTGGCAGTGTTGTTGCTAAAAAAACAGCATGGTGGCTGTCGTCAATGGATACTGGAGGACGAAAGCCGGATTATTGGCTCTAACAACGTGCCGCTGCCGATCTTCAATGGCATGCAACAGGCGCCCGTGGTGGTCATTGACGATCCGTTTGACGTTCGCGTCGCACGTCTGCAAGCAGAATATATTGACCAGATGCGTTTGGAATTTGAACGCGCGTTTGGCGATGAGGCCGGTTGGCAGCATTACGATGAATATTTGCATCACGGCCTGTTTGCCATTCGCCGCCGCTTGGGAATGGAGCGTTACCAGCTATTGAATCAGCGGCTGGAATGGGCGCTGCAGTTCCAGCGTGCCAGCGGCAATAGTGATGCACATCAGGAATGGTTGGTGCCGTTATTGCAGTATTATTACGATCCGATGTATCACTATCAATTGGAAAAAAAATCTCAACGGATTGTGTTCCGTGGAGATTATGCTGAAGTAAGAGAATTTCTAATGACGTACAGCCAGAATAACGGTGAATAATGCGACTGTTCATAGCCGAAAAACCGAGTTTGGCGCGCGCCATTGCTGATGTATTACCCAAGCCGCATCGTCGCGGGGAAGGGTTTATTGCCTGTGGTAGCAACGATGTGGTTACCTGGTGTGTGGGGCACCTGTTAGAGCAGGCGCAGCCTGATGCGTACGATAGCCGCTATGCCCGTTGGTCACTGGCGGATCTTCCTATCATTCCTGAAAAGTGGCAGTTAAAACCACGTCCTTCCGTCAGTAAACAGTTAAATGCAATAAAAAAACTGCTGCAAGAGGCCGATGAAGTAGTACACGCAGGTGACCCGGATCGCGAGGGACAATTGCTGGTAGATGAGGTACTGGATTATTTGTCGCTGAAGGCTGAAAAGCGGCAGTCGGTGAGGCGTTGCCTGATCAACGATCTTAATCCGCAGGCGGTGGAGCGTGCCGTTGAACGCTTACGCGACAACCGTGATTTCATTCCGTTATGCGTGTCAGCGTTGGCACGCTCACGTGCCGACTGGCTGTACGGCATCAATATGACGCGCGCTTACACGCTGTTGGGGCGTAATGCTGGTTACGATGGTGTGTTATCGGTTGGACGAGTGCAAACGCCCGTATTGGGCTTAGTGGTGCGTCGTGACGAAGATATTGAAAATTTTGTGCCGAAAGACTTCTTTGAAGTAAAAGCGCATATCGTTACGCCGAAGGATGAACGTTTTGTCGCACTGTGGCAGCCAAGCGATTCGTGCGAGCCGTATCAGGATGAGGATGGCCGCCTGTTACACCGTGCGCTGGCAGAACATGTGGTCACACGTATCGAAGGCCAACCGGCGCGTGTAACCTCTTATAATGATAAACGGGAATCAGATACGGCACCGCTGCCGTTTTCGCTTTCGACCTTGCAGATTGAAGCGGCTAAGCGCTTTAATCTCAGCGCGCAACAGGTGTTGGATATTTGCCAGCGACTTTACGAAACCCACAAGCTAATCACTTATCCTCGCTCGGATTGCCGCTATCTGCCTGAAGAGCATTTTGCCGGCCGTCACGCGGTGCTGAATGCGATTAGTGTGCATCAACCGGATTTGTATCCGCAGCCGGTGATTGATAGTGAGCGTCGTAATCGCTGTTGGGATGATAAGAAAGTGGATGCGCACCATGCGATTATTCCCACCGCCCGCGCCAGCAAAGCGAGTCTCACTGGTGATGAGTTAAAAGTGTATGGTTTAGTCGCGCGTCAATATCTCATGCAATTTTGCCCGGATGCCATGTTCCGTAAATGTGTTATTGAGCTGGATATTGCCGGTGGGAAATTTATCGCCAAGGCACGGTTCTTGGCGGAGGCCGGATGGCGTACGTTGCTGGGTAGTAAAGAGCGTGATGAGGAAAATGAGGGTGCGCCACTGCCGGTAGTGGCTAAAGACGACCAACTGTTGTGTGAGCGTGGTGAGGTGGTTGCACGGCAGACTCAACCACCGCGCCCTTTTACCGATGCCAGCCTGCTGTCAGCCATGACCGGCATTGCACGCTTTGTGCAAGATAAATCTTTAAAGAAAATACTGCGAGCGACCGATGGTTTGGGCACTGAAGCCACGCGCGCGGGGATTATCGAATTATTGTTTAAGCGAGCATTTTTATACAAAAAAGGGCGTTATATTCATTCCAGTGAAACCGGTAGGGCATTAATTCATTCACTGCCGGATTTGGCGGCGCGCCCCGATATGACGGCCCATTGGGAAGCGACGCTTACGCAAATCAGCGAGAAAGCCTGCCGTTATCAGGATTTCATGCAACCGCTGGTGGGAACCCTGCAGGAGTTGATTTATCAGGCAAAACAAAGCCGTGCGAGTATGGCATTTCGTGGTTTACCGCCGCCACCAAACGCGCGGGGGAAAAAGCGTCATAAACGTGTCGGTAAGGCGCGGGAGGAGAGTGAATGAAACAGGGTTGGTTGATGCTGGTTGCTGGCGTATTGGTATGCTCGGCTGCGGCCAATGCGCACCGTAGTGATGTCGATGTGGTGTTGCCGGTGTCGCCGGAAATTTGGGGAGCGGCAAAAGGCACTGCTGCGGTCGCCCCGCAACCGTGTCAGCGCTGTTGTACTTATCAAAGCCAGACCTATTCGGAAGGTGCGGTGTTGAAAGTGGAAGGGGAGATACTACAGTGTACGCGCGATAGCACCGTAGTTGGCACCAATCCGCTGGTTTGGAAGCGTTTGCCTAAGTGACAATGTCACTGATTGGCGATGTCGCCAATCAGTGTTTCAGCGGTTGCGGTAGGCGGCTAATAACGGGACGTCGGCGGGAGCCAGCGAATACCGTTCTGCTTGTTCGGGCGTTACCCAGACAAACGCGGTGTGGCAATGGCAGCGTAATTCACCTTCGAAAGCGTCAATCTGCCACGCATGTAAACGAATTATTTTCTCTGTAAGTTGCCACTGATTGCTGGCGACGTATGCTCCAACCTGAGCGTTAATACCTAGCTCTTCCGCCAGTTCGCGTGTTAACGCTTGCGGCTGAGTTTCACCAGGTTCAACTTTGCCACCAGGAAACTCCCATAGACCCGCCTGATCGCTATTCGTGTCCCGCTGTGCCAATAAAATTTTGCCGTCCCGCTCAATAATAGCGGCGACTACGTCGATGATTTTCATGTTTTTACGGGTGTGAACCCCCCGGTTAATACCGGGGGTGGGGGTTACAGGGTGAACTCAGCCCATACCGGGGCGTGGTCGGACGGTTTTTCCATGCCACGGATTTGATAGTCGATACCGGTTGCCACACAGCGGGCTGCCAACGGTGTGCTAGCCAACAGCAGGTCGATACGCAGGCCGCGATTATCATCAAAGCCTTTAGAGCGGTAGTCGAACCACGAGAATTCATCATTGCGTTCTGGATTGGCGTGGCGGTAAGTGTCTACCAAGCCCCAATTCAGTAAGCGTTCCATCCATTCGCGTTCTTCAGGTAGGAATGAGCATTTACCGGTACGCAACCAACGCTTGCGATTGTCTTCACCGATTCCGATGTCGTAATCCGATGGGCTGATATTCATATCCCCCATGATAAGCACCGGGTTATCTACGGATAGCTGTTGTTCCAGGTAGTTCTGTAGATCCTGATAAAAGCGGGTTTTTGCGGGGAATTTGATCGGATGATCACGGCTTTCACCCTGCGGGAAATAGCCGTTAATCACCGTCAGCGTACCCTGCGGGGTGGCCAAATCGGCCATGATGATACGGCGCTGAGCGTCCTCCTCATCGGTAGGGAATCCACGGCGTACGGCGAGAGGAGCGGCTTTGGTGAGTAAAGCAACGCCGTAGTGGCCTTTTTGCCCGTGATAAAAGACGTGATAACCGTGTTTGCTTACGTCTTCTAGTGGAAACATATCATCGTGAACTTTAGTTTCCTGCAAACCGATTACGTCGGGCTGGTGTTGTTCGATGATGGCGGCCAGTTGATGTGGACGTGCACGCAGTCCGTTGATATTAAAGGAGACAAACTTCATGAGCGATGCCGTTTTCACAAGAAAAATGTGTGAAGATAGTAGCAGAGTTTAGCAAAAAAAGTAACGCAGGCCAGCGACCTTTGCCGCTGGCGTCGGCACGTTATTTCGCCCAACGGTCGTAGTTTTTAACTTGGTAATCGTCGAATTGCTGCAACAATGTTTGTGGTGAATCACTCAGATGCAGGGTGCTGAGATAGTCGTGGCGCATGAAACCCTGATCGGCAACGTGTTGAAGAAAGGCGTTCAGAGGGTGGTAGAAGCCGTTGACGTCTAATAACCCGACAGGTTTGCTATGATAGCCGATTTGCCCCCATGTCCAGATTTCAAACAACTCTTCCATGGTGCCGATGCCGCCGGGTAAGGCGATAAATCCATCGGCCATCGCCGCCATACGTGCTTTGCGGGTATGCATATCCGGCACGACTTCCAGTGATGTCAACCCACGATGCGCCGTTTCAGCTTCGACCAGCCGTTCTGGGATGATGCCTACCACTTCACCACCGGCTTCAAGCACCGCATCGGCCACGATCCCCATCAAACCTTTTTTTCCGCCGCCGTAGATTAAACGGCGACCTTGGGTTGCTAACGTATGCCCAAGCTTACGGGCATTCTCGGCATAATCGGAAGTAACGCCTTCGCTAGCGCCGCAAAAAACGCAAATGTTACTACGCATGTACAGTTCCTTACTGCATCAAAGAAGCATTTTGTATAGCTAATTGTGCTCAGGAGTTCAAGTTTATGGGGCGGAAAGACGGTTCGACGTTAGCGGTTATCATCCCACTCTGATAAGGCTCGAAATGATGCAATAAGTGATATTTTTTCTGAGAGGGATATTGCAAAGATGGTGGTGGGGGAAGGATGACTCGTCGCGGTGCGCCTCGCCCTGCGGGCCGCGCTAAGGCGCGTTGTTTCGCGTAGCTCAACACGAACCTTGTCGAAGGTTCTCGTCCTTCCCCGATGCGGAGAAAAATGATGCTGAGAGTCTTATATTTGCTACGGGGGTAATGCAAAGATGGTGGTGGGGGAAGGATGACTCGTCGCGATGCGCCTCGCCCTGCGGGCCGCGCTAAAGCGCGTTGTTTCGCGTAGCTCAACACGAACCTTATCGAAGGTTCTTGTCCTTCCCCGATGCGGAGAAAAATGATGCTGAGAGTCTTATATTTGCTGCGGGGGATATTGTAAAGGATGGTGGTGGGGGAAGGATTCGAACCTTCGAAGTCTGTGACGGCAGATTTACAGTCTGCTCCCTTTGGCCGCTCGGGAACCCCACCATGATATTCATGGATTTGCTGATTTTATTCGTAATCTCTTTCCGTATGCGGAAAGTTGGTGGTGGGGGAAGGATTCGAACCTTCGAAGTCTGTGACGGCAGATTTACAGTCTGCTCCCTTTGGCCGCTCGGGAACCCCACCACGATAATTCGTGGATTTAACGAATTTTAACGTTCAGGAAGCTGACCGGCTTCCTTTGCTATCGAGGCTGCGTAAACGCTGTCTCGGTAAGCGGGGCGCATCATATCAAATGAAACGCGAGTGTAAAGCATTGAAATGAAAAAAATGAATCGTTTGTCGGTTTTTTATTCGTGGCGGTGTTTCCGTGAGCAAAAACACCGCCGCGCTGATGCCTAATTACAGAATAACGGTGCGATTACCGTAAACAAAGACCCTTTGCGCTAATACGCGATACAACGCACGGCTGAGTACATTTTTCTCAACGTCTCGGCCAGCACGCATCATATCATCTGCGGAATAGGTGTGATCGACATGGATCACGTCCTGCATGATGATTGGGCCTTCATCTAAACTATCATTGACATAGTGTGCGGTCGCACCAATGATTTTTACCCCACGTTCATAGGCTTGATGATACGGCCGTGCGCCGATAAAGGCGGGTAAAAATGAATGGTGAATGTTGATTACTTGATTAGGATAATGCTGCACAAATGCTGGCGTCAGTACGCGCATATATTTGGCTAGCACCACGTAATCCGGTTGATATTGATCGATTTGTTCGATGAGTTTCTGGTCGTGCTGTTCACGCGTGAGCCCTTCGTGGCTCACTAGATGGAATGGAATATCGAAGCGTTCGACCAGCGTTTTCAGCGTATCGTGGTTGCCAATAACCGCCGCGATTTCTACCTCTAGGCCACCGTAGGCGCTTTTCATTAGCAAATCGCCCAGACAGTGGGCTTCTTTCGTCACCAGCACCACAATCCGGCGACGCCCCGTGCTGTGCAACTCACGTACAGACCCTTCAGGCAGCGCGCCATCTAAGTCGGCCAACAGCGTGGTATCGTTGAAAATCCCTTCAAGCTCGGTTCGCATAAAGAAGCGGCCAGTAAGATGATCAACGAACTCATTATTCTGCACGATATTAAGCTGATGCTTATAGCAGATGTTAGTAATCTTGGCGATCAGCCCCTTGGCGTCAGGGCAGATGGTGCGTAGAACTTTTTTTTGTATATTTTGGTGCGGCATGGGCGTGATGATCCTGTCTGATACGGAACGCCTGATCTGGCAGGCGAGAATGAACGTCTAGCAACGAGCTCATCGCCCGCAGCATTTTTTATATTTTTTGCCAGAACCACAGGGGCAGAGAGCATTTCTGCCACGTTGTGGTTTAGTACCGTCGATATAGTACCAGCGTTGTTCAACTCGAAGAAAGCGTGAGCGTTCGTGCATCGCTTTGGCTTCTCCATGAGTGCCATCTATAAAGCGTGCGACGAATTCAACAAAGCCTTCATCAGGTGCATTACTGCTGGTTTCTTCTGTTACCGTTAAGCCGAGCCATTCTGTGTTGGCAAAGCTGGCGACAATAGCGCTCCGCCATTCATCAGCATGGCAATCCGGATGCCAAGTGGCAATCAGATAATCCACATGATGTTTGACGTAGGCGGTATAACGGGATCGCATCAGCGTGCCAGGCGTTGGCGCATGTTTGATACCGCTAATATACGTTTCGCAGCATGCGCTATACTCCAGCCCGCTGCCGCAAGGGCATAATTCAGACAAGTTAACTCCAAAAAATTGAGGACAATGTGAATACTGACCAAAGCAACGCTAAATTTAGCGCATATGTTACCTAACAATATTCGAGCGTGACAATGTACCTTGATGTAATAAGTGGAACAATTCACCGAATCAAAGGAGCGAACTTTACATGCGACAAATCAAAGTCGGGCTGGCGTTGGGTGCAGGTTCGGCCAAAGGATGGGCGCATATTGGCGTCATTAATGCATTGAAGAGAATGGGCATCGAGGCCGATATTGTTGCGGGCTGTTCCGTCGGCTCGCTGGTCGGTGCGGCGTATGCAAGCCATCGCTTGCCAGCGATGGAAAAATGGGTGCGCTCTTTTAGCTATTGGGATGTGATTCGCTTGATGGATCTTTCCTGGCAGCGTGGGGGATTGCTTCGCGGTGAACGGGTATTTAATGCTGTCGGCCAACTATTGAATATCAATGATATTGCTGAGTGTTCGCTAAAATTCGGTGCGGTAGCCACCAATTTGAGTACGGGGCGCGAGTTGTGGATAACTAACGGGGATATTCATCGGGCGATACGCGCGTCTTGCAGTATGCCAGGGTTGTTAGCGCCAGTGTGGTTCGATGGTTATTGGCTGGTTGATGGTGCCGTGGTCAATCCAGTACCGATTTCATTGACCCGAGCAATGGGTGCCGATATCGTTATCGCAGTTGACTTACAGCATGACGCCCACTTGATGCAGCAAGATTTACTGTCGGTACGCAGTGAATCCGACGAACCCGCGACGTTATCGATACCCAACTGGCGCGGTAGGCTGCGCGAGCGCATCGGCAAGATGACGCGGAAGAAATCAAATGTGGCTCCCACTGCTATGGAGATAATGAGCACCTCGATTCAAGTATTGGAAAACCGATTAAAGCGTTTTCGAATGGCAGGTGACCCGCCAGATGTTCTGATTCAACCCTATTGTCCGCAAATATCCACGTTGGATTTTCATCGCGCTGCCGAAGCTATTGAGGCGGGACGATTGGCGGTAGAAAAACAGCGTGATGTACTGTTACCACTGATAAAAAATAAATGAATAGCGATATTTAGCGCTAAAACGTGTTTTGTGACCATTTTCTAGCAAGCGTAAGTGCTCATTTTGAGCCACTATTACATCATGACAAGGGAAGAGGCTCGGCTAATGGCATTACCACTGACAGACAAGCACATTTTGATTGTTGAAGACGAACGGGTATTTCGTTCAGTGCTTGTTGGCTACCTGAGATCGTTGGGCGCAGAAACCCATGAGGCGACCAATGGTTTACAGGCGTTGAGTGCCGTTGATGACATCAACCCGGATCTGATTTTGTGCGATTTAGCGATGCCGGAAATGGATGGTATCGAGTTCGTAGAGCACTTGCGTTTGCAGGGGCTCAAGACCCCGGTACTGGTTATCTCTGCCACCGATAAAATGGCAGATATCGCCCAAATGCTACGGTTAGGAGTACAAGATGTTTTGCTCAAACCGTTGACCGATCTTAATCGTTTACGTGAGGCCGTATTTGCCTGTTTATATCCCAATATGTTTACTTCGCCCGCGCTTGAAGAAGTCGAGTTGCTACACGATTGGGATGCGTTGAGTAAGAATCCTTCGGAAGCGGCCAGATTGCTCAAGCAACTCCAACCGCCAGTGCAGCAAACTATTGCCAATTGTCGAATTAATTACCGTCAATTGACAACGGGCGAGAATCCGGGGTTGGTGCTGGATATTGCCGCGTTATCAGAAAAAGACTTGGCCTTTTATTGTTTGGATGTTACCCGGGCTGGCGACAATGGCGTATTAGCGGCATTATTATTGCGCGCATTATTCAATGGCTTATTGCAAGATCATTTAGCTAATCAGCGGCATCGACTGCCGCAAATGACCACATTGTTAAAACAAGTTAATCAATTATTGCGTCAAGGTAAGTTGGAGGGACAGTTCCCGCTATTGGTCGGTTATTATCACGCCGAATATAAAAACCTGATATTGGTTTCAGCCGGTTTACATGCCAACATTAATACCGGTGATAATCAAATCCATCTTAGCAACGGGGTGCCGTTAGGCACGCTGGGTGCTACCTACATGAACCAAATCAGCCAGCGCTGCACGGCGTGGCAGTGCCAGATATGGGGCGCTGGGGGACAATTACGTTTGATGCTCAGTGCCGAATAGGTATCTATTGTCAGTAAATAGTCGTCTCAAATGAGTCATTGTAAAATGATATTTCAAGGCGAATAATGGCGATTAGGTAATAGTCCTAAAGTGTTTCTATTTCAGCACGGTGTAATATTCCTTAGTATTTAACTGGTATACTCCATGAGTTTGTATGTCTGCTTATGCTCATAATTTGAGCGCGCTTCAAGTGAGGAAATAATGTCTGCTTTAAATCGTAAAGTCAGAAAAGCGGTGATCCCGGTTGCGGGATTGGGAACTCGGATGTTGCCAGCGACAAAAGCTATTCCTAAAGAGATGCTGCCGTTGGTAGATAAGCCACTGATCCAGTATGTCGTAAATGAATGTATTGCGGCAGGAATCAACGAAATCGTTTTAGTGACACATTCCTCCAAAAATTCGATTGAAAATCATTTTGACACCAGCTTTGAACTCGAAGCGATGCTTGAAAAGCGAGTTAAACGCCAGCTATTAGATGAAGTGCAATCTATCTGCCCAAAAGGTGTGACGGTAATGCAAGTGCGCCAAGGGGTAGCGAAAGGTCTTGGGCACGCGGTGATGTGTGCTTATCCCATGGTGGGGGATGAGCCGGTTGCCGTCATATTGCCAGACGTTATTTTAGATGAATATAGCGCCGATCTGAGTAAAGACAATTTACATGACATGTTAGTGCGATTTGAACAAACCGGCATCAGCCAGATTATGGTTGAACCGGTACCTCATAAAGATGTCAGCAGCTATGGTGTGGCTGATTGCAAAGGCTATGATTTGCAGCCAGGGGAAAGTGCACCGATGGTGAGCGTGGTTGAAAAGCCATCACTGGATAAAGCACCGTCTAATTTAGCCATTGTCGGTCGTTATGTACTTTCCGCTGATATTTGGGCATTGCTTGCTAAAACCCCGCCGGGAGCGGGTGATGAAATTCAATTAACCGATGCTATCGACATGCTGATGCAAAAAGAACCGGTTGAGGCTTATCATTTGAAAGGCATGAGCCATGACTGTGGCAATAAACTGGGATATATGCAGGCATTTGTCGAGTATGGACTGCGTCACGCCAGCTTAGGTAAGGATTTTTCCCAGTGGCTACAACAACTGGTCGCCGCTGAAAAAAAATAAATCTCTCTATCTTTCGTCTTAATTTGAAAAACTAGGATTTTCCCATGAAAGTAACAGTTTTTGGTATTGGCTACGTTGGTCTGGTGCAGGCTGCGGTATTGGCTGAGGTTGGTCATGACGTTATGTGTATTGATGTCGACGAACAAAAAGTTGAAAATCTAAAAAAAGGTAATATCCCTATTTTTGAACCCGGCTTGACACCGCTGGTGCAGCAGAATTTTGAAGCTGGTCGCCTACATTTCAGTACTGATGCGAAAGCGGGTGTGGCTCATGGTGCTATTCAGTTTATTGCGGTTGGCACCCCTCCTGACGAAGATGGTTCTGCCGATCTAAAATACGTAACCGCAGTTGCGCGCACCATTGCAGAGCATATGACCGAACGTAAGGTGGTCATCGACAAATCTACGGTACCGGTCGGCACCGCAGATAAAGTACGTCAAGTGATGAGTGAAGCGTTACAAAAACGTGGCAGCAATGTGCTATTCGATGTGGTATCCAACCCTGAATTTCTAAAAGAAGGTGCTGCAGTTGCCGATTGTATGCGCCCTGAACGTATTGTTATCGGTACTGACAATAAAGATGTGATCGAACCGATTCGCGAATTGTATGAGCCATTTAACCGCAATCACGATCGTATAATCTTGATGGATATCCGCAGTGCGGAGCTGACTAAATACGCCGCTAACTGTATGTTGGCGACAAAAATCAGCTTTATGAATGAAATTTCCAATTTGGCTGAATTGCTTGGTGCAGATATCGAGAAAGTCCGTCAGGGTATTGGTTCTGATTCACGCATTGGCTATCACTTTATTTATCCTGGCTGCGGCTATGGTGGTTCTTGCTTCCCTAAAGATGTTCAGGCGCTGATCCGTACCTCTGAACACATCGGGTACCAGCCAAAGCTGTTACAGGCTGTGGAACAGGTGAACTATCAGCAAAAATACAAACTTACCCAGTTTATCAAACATTACTTCGGTGAAAATTTGAGTGGAAAAACCTTCGCGCTGTGGGGCTTGGCATTCAAGCCAAACACCGATGATATGCGCGAAGCCTCCGCACGGGTGTTGATGGAGACGCTGTGGGCGGCAGGTGCGTCGGTACAGGCTTACGATCCAGAGGCAATGAATGAGGCGCAGCGCATCTACGGTCACCGCGACGATCTGAAACTGATGGGGACCAAAGAAGCCGCGTTGCAGGGGGCCGATGCACTGGTCATCTGTACTGAGTGGCAGAATTTCCGCGCCCCGGATTTTGATATAATCAAGTCAGCTTTAAAGCAGCCGGTCATCTTCGACGGACGCAACCTGTATGATCCTGAACGTCTGGAGAGTCGCGGTTTCACTTATTATGCGATTGGTCGGGGTGCATCGGTGCAACCGGTCCTCTAAGAGGGTAAACATGAAATTCTTGGTTACGGGCGCAGCTGGATTTATTGGTTATCATGTCGCTGAGCGACTGTTAGCCGCAGGGCATCAGGTTATTGGTATCGATAATCTAAATGATTATTATGATGTTAGTTTGAAAACAGCGCGTCTTGACTTGTTGGCCGGGAAACCGGCCTTTCAATTTATTAAGCTGGATTTAGCTGACCGTGAAGGTATGGCTCAGTTATTTGCTGAGCAGCAATTTCAACGTGTAATACACCTCGGCGCACAAGCCGGGGTACGTTATTCGTTGGAAAATCCGATGGCTTATGCTGACTCAAATTTGATCGGGCATTTAAACGTCTTGGAAGGCTGCCGCCATAATAAAGTTGAGCACTTGTTGTATGCCTCATCCAGTTCTGTTTATGGATTAAACCGTAAGTTGCCATTTTCAACGGAAGACTCTGTTGACCATCCGGTGTCTTTGTATGCGGCGACTAAAAAAGCGAATGAACTAATGGCACATAGCTATTCGCACTTATATGGTCTGCCAACTACCGGTTTGCGCTTTTTTACCGTTTATGGCCCTTGGGGGCGTCCAGATATGGCGCTGTTTAAATTCACTAAGGCGATATTGGCGGGTGATAGCATTGATGTATATAACCATGGTGAGATGCACCGTGACTTTACTTACATTGATGATATCGCTGAGGCGATAGTACGTTTGCAGGATGTTATCCCACAAACGAATGATAACTGGACTGTAGAGCAGGGGGCGCCAGCAACCAGTTCTGCACCTTATCATGTGTATAATATCGGCAATAGTAGCCCAGTGAAGCTGATGGAATATATCAGTGCGTTAGAGGGAGCGTTAGGTATCACGGCGCGTAAGAATATGCTGCCAATGCAGCCTGGTGATGTTTTAGATACCAGTGCAGATACTGCTGAGCTCTATCGCGATATCGGTTTTAAACCGACAACCAGCGTACAGGAAGGGGTAGCGCAGTTTGTAAGCTGGTATAAGACCTTTTACAACGTGCGGTAAACCAACAATCCTATTAGGAAATGAAGGGGCTTTTGCCCCTTTTTATTACGTTATCGTACGGTTGAAGCAAAAACAAAAAGGCTCCCATAAGGAGCCTTTAAGATGTGTAATTATATTGCCATTACAGCAGGAAATCGTCCAAAGACTTACCTTGCTCTTCAATAGCTTTTTTAATAACTGCTGGAGTACGGCCCTGGCCAGTCCAGGTTTTCATTTCGCCATTTTCATCTTTATACTGGTATTTTGCTGGGCGTGCAGCACGCTTAGCTTTACCCGCTGCTTTATTGGCAGCCATTGTTTGCAACAGTTCGTTAGGATCAATACCGTCAGCAATCAGCATTTCACGATATTGCTGTAATTTACGTGTGCGCTCTTCAATTTCTGCTTGAGCCTGGCTGTCTTCTTCGCGACGTTCGTTCACAACAACTTCCAGTTTCTCAAGCATCTCTTCCAGCGTTTCCAGGCTACATTCTCTTGCCTGTGCGCGTAGAGTACGGATGTTGTTCAAAATCTTTAATGCTTCGCTCATTGTACTAGTCTCAAATTATATTGGTGGGGGCGTCTGGATAATAATAGAGTGCTATTTTCTTTTCTGCAATAGCCAAATTGCTATGAATACTAAAATTTACTCGTTTAAAAACCATTAACCGGAATCATTTGGAGAATATCACGGTTTATGTTCAGTTTTAATACTGGGGTTTTTAAGCCAAATTTTCAACAGTCGCAGTATGAATTTTTTCGCTAACGCTCTTTCATCACCTAGATATAATTGTGTTTTGAAGCAATATTAGATGAAATTTTGTGGGCACAATCCGCGACTGAACGTAGGCAAACATTGTAAATACTAAGGGTATATTCGTAAAGATAGTGCCAGTCATCGCTGATAAGTAAGTCTGTTTATAAAAAATTGTGTTTGCGTGAGGGCATATTTACGTAAGGAGAGAGGTTTCATCTATTCGATGAAGTGACTCCGTAAGGGGGATAGATCATCGCTTTAATGTCGCTATCAAATCATTAGCATTTATTAATGATTCAATCGCAGTTGAGGGGGGAATAGATGCGAACACATTCTTTCATTGCTATATGTTTCATTCGAAACCTTACCGCGAGCGGGAAAGCTATTGCCGACAAGCTACTGAGCTGGTCTGTGCCTTATGATATACTTAATCCGCAGACATCTATTTGAATATTTCTTATACCATTGGAATTGCTGACCCATGGCTCAACTTTATTTTTATTACTCTGCTATGAATGCAGGTAAGTCTACCGCGTTATTACAATCTTCATATAATTATCAAGAACGTGGTATGCGTACACTAGTATTTACTGCCGAGATCGATCACCGATTTGGTGTCGGCAAGGTCAGTTCAAGAATAGGGCTGTCCTCGCAGGCACAACTCTATAATGATCAGACGGCATTGTTCGCTATGATTAATCAAGAACACCAGCAACAGCCAGTGCATTGCGTTTTAGTGGATGAGAGTCAGTTTCTGACTAAAGAGCAGGTGGGGCAGCTGTGTGAGGTGGTAGATCAACTGGATATCCCCGTACTGTGTTATGGGCTTCGTACCGACTTCCTCGGTGAGTTGTTCGGTGGCAGCCAGTATCTGCTAGCCTGGGCGGATAAGTTGGTTGAATTGAAAACTATCTGCCATTGTGGTCGCAAAGCGAATAGGGTGCTGCGGCTCGACGAGAGTGGCCAGGCGATGCAAGCCGGCGAGCAGGTGGTGATTGGTGGTAATGAAAGTTACGTTTCAGTGTGTCGCAAGCATTATAAAGAAGCGATGCATGCGATAGAGTAACCCGTTAGTGGCATGTTGCGTTAGCCACCTTAGACAATAATGGATAACGACTCTTCCCTTCGATTTTTCAAACTAACGGTTCCCTGTAGGGAGCCGTTTCTTTTGCCTATTCATTAGCGGCGTATAACCGTTGCCAACAGATTTCATTTTAAACTGGGATTGGCTTCTGACAATGGAACAAAAATTTTTAGCGAAAGGGGGCTGGCGGGACACACTTCAAGATATTGCTACAGGATTGATAAAGTTATAAGGATGGATATTGATAAACAGCCCCCGACCTTAATGGCCGAGGGCTGTTTAGATATCTAAACCCAACCGTCATACACATCGCTTAAATGAGGGTATCACGGTTTTTGTGGGTTTTATGAGTTCAACATACCGTTACTTCTTTGCTTTTTTTTCCGCTTTAGCCGCCACCGGTGCTGTAGCGCCGGCCTCATCTTCAGATTCACTAAATTTGCGGCCGTAGAAGGTATCCAACATGATTTGTTTCAATTCAGCAATCAGTGGATAGCGAGGGTTGGCACCGGTACATTGGTCATCAAACGCGTCTTCAGACAGCTTATCGACTTTAGCCAAGAAATCAGCCTCTTGCACGCCAGCCTCACGGATGGAAGCCGGGATACCTAACTCTGCTTTGATCTCGTCAAGCCAAACCAACAGCTTCTCAATTTTTTGCGCGGTACGGTCACCAGGCGCAGAAAGACCGAGGTGATCGGCGATTTCAGCATAGCGACGGCGAGCCTGCGGACGGTCATACTGGCTGAATGCGGTCTGCTTGGTTGGGTTGTCGTTAGCGTTATAACGGATAACGTTGGAGATCAACATTGCGTTGGCTAAACCGTGCGGAATGTGGAATTCGGAGCCCAGTTTGTGAGCCATCGAGTGACATACCCCGAGGAAGGCGTTAGCAAAGGCAATACCGGCAATTGTCGCAGCATTGTGAACGCGTTCACGTGCTACCGGATTTTTCGCACCTTCTTTATAACTTGCTGGCAGATATTCCTTCAGCAGTTTCAATGCTTGCAGTGCCTGACCATCGGAGTACTCGTTCGCCAGTACTGACACGTAAGCTTCAAGAGCGTGGGTAACCGCATCAAGACCGCCAAACGCGCACAGTGATTTTGGCATGTTCATGACCAAGTTGGCATCGACAATTGCCATGTCGGGAGTCAACGCGTAGTCGGCCAACGGATATTTCTGGCCTGTTTGATCGTCGGTTACTACGGCGAATGGCGTAACTTCAGAACCGGTACCCGAGGTGGTGGTAACCGCAACCATTTTCGCTTTAACGCCCATTTTGGGGAATTTATAGATACGTTTGCGGATATCCATAAAGCGCAATGCCAAATCTTCGAAGTGAGTCTCAGGGTGTTCGTACAGTACCCACATGATTTTAGCAGCATCCATCGGAGAACCCCCGCCTAACGCGATAATCACGTCCGGCTTGAAGGAGTTCATCTGCTCGGCACCTTTGCGTACTACGCTGAGCGTTGGGTCGGCTTCAACCTCGAAGAACACTTCGGTTTCAATGCCATGTGATTTGAGCACCTTGGTGATTTGGTCGGCATAACCGTTGTTAAACAGGTAACGGTCAGTCACGATGAATGCGCGTTTGGCACCGTCGGTCGCCACTTCTTCTAGCGCAATCGGTAATGAGCCGCGGCGGAAGTAGATAGATTTCGGAAGTTTATGCCACAACATGTTTTCTGCTCGCTTCGCTACAGTTTTCTTGTTGATCAAGTGTTTTGGACCAACGTTCTCGGAGATGGAGTTCCCCCCCCATGAGCCGCAACCCAGCGTCAGAGACGGAGCGAGTTTAAAGTTATACAGGTCACCGATTCCCCCCTGAGAGGCCGGGGTGTTAATCAGAATACGCGCAGTTTTCATCTTGTCGCCAAAGAAAGCGATGCGTTCTTGCTGGTTGTCTTGATCGGTATACAGACAAGATGTGTGACCGATACCGCCCATTGCTACCAGTTTTTCCGCTTTGCTAACGGCATCCTCGAAGTCTTTGGCTCGATACATTGCCAGCGTGGGTGACAGTTTTTCATGAGCAAATGGCTCAGATTCGTCAACCAGTTTCACTTCACCGATCAGTACCTTGGTGCTGGCTGGGACTTTAATTCCGGCCATTTCAGCAATTTTCACTGCGGATTGCCCGACAATGGCGGCATTGAGCCCGCCATTTTTCAGGATGATATCCTGCACGGCCTTCAGTTCCTTGCCTTGAAGCATGTAGCCGCCGTGAGTAGCAAAGCGTTCGCGAACGGCTTCATAGATGGAGTCGACCACGATAACGGATTGCTCAGAGGCACAAATTACGCCGCTGTCGAAGGTTTTCGACATCAAGATAGAAGCCACTACGCGTTTGATGTCAGCCGTTTCATCAACGACCACTGGAGTATTACCTGCACCTACGCCAATGGCGGGTTTACCTGAACTGTAGGCTGCCTTCACCATGCCAGGCCCACCGGTTGCCAGAATCAGGTTCAAGTCAGGGTGATGCATCAGTTGGTTGGACAATTCAACGGAAGGCTCATCAATCCAACCAATAATGTCTTTTGGCGCACCTGCGGCGATCGCTGCTTGCAGTACAATATCTGCGGCTTTATTTGTGGCGTTTTTCGCACGGGGATGCGGAGAGAAGATAATGCCGTTTCGGGTTTTTAGGCTAATCAGTGCCTTAAAAATTGCGGTAGAGGTAGGGTTAGTTGTGGGAACAATACCGCAGATCAATCCGATGGGTTCAGCAATGGTGATGGTGCCGAAAGTGTCATCTTCAGACAGGATACCGCAGGTTTTTTCGTCTTTGTAGGCATTGTAGATATATTCAGAAGCGAAGTGGTTTTTAATAACCTTGTCTTCAACAATGCCCATACCGGATTCTTCGACGGCCATTTTAGCCAAGGGAATGCGTGCATCGGCGGCGGCGAGGGCAGCAGCGCGGAAGATTTTATCAACTTGCTCTTGGGTGAAGTTGGCATACTCACGCTGGGCTTTTTTGACACGTGCAACAAGCTCGTTCAATTCAGCGACATTTGTTACAGCCATGGTGCTCTCCTGATAATGTTAAACTCTTTCAGTAAATAAGCCGTGCGAGCAACCAGTATAGACAATCCGATAGGAAATGTGATGAAACACAAATAATTTCCGATAGTTAGCTGCATATACTGCTGATTTACTTAAAGAGCTTTACCAAGCGTGAGGCTGGTAGAAGTCAGTATAGAAACGGGCTTACCTCGTTGGTTCTACTCCCTGACTACGACTAAGAGCTTAACTATTCTTGAGTAGTTATTTTGTGATTTAAATCATAAAAAATGCAAGCTGACTCCATTCAGCAATGCTTTTTTGAGATTAATTCTCATTTAAGTGTTCGGTCAGGTATGTCGTAACATAATCAATGTTTGATGGTACGTTGGGTTAACCGCTGTGTAACCATCAATTCACATTACTATCCCGGAGTGAAAATGCTGCTGTTAGCTGATGGATTACCCATGCCATTTCTATTACATTAGCGCGCGTAGGCAACCTCTCTTTGATAAAGCTATTCATGCGGAGTTATTCGTGGGTCAATCTCTGTTGGACTTTTCCGGCTACATAAAATTTTTTGTTGGCCTTTTTGCACTGGTCAACCCGGTAGGTATTCTGCCGGTATTCATCAGTATGACCAGCTATCAGGCTGAAGCGGGGCGGAATAAAACCAACCTGACTGCCAACCTGTCGGTAGCGATCATTCTTTGGACGTCGCTGTTCCTGGGTGAAGGTATATTGCATCTATTCGGGATCTCAATTGATTCGTTTCGCATTGCCGGTGGCATCTTGGTCGTAACCATTGCTATGTCGATGATCAGTGGCAAATTAGGGGAAGATAAACAGAACAAGCAGGAAAAATCAGAGAGTGCGATTCGTGAAAGCATTGGTGTGGTACCACTGGCTTTGCCGCTGATGGCAGGACCGGGGGCGATCAGTTCGACCATTGTTTGGAGCTCGCGTTACCACAGCTGGCAAAACCTGTTGGGCTTTACGCTAGCGATTGCGCTTTTCGCCTTCTGTTGTTGGTTGCTGTTCCGGGCCGCGCCATTATTGGTGCGATTGCTGGGGCAGACGGGAATTAACGTTATTACGCGAATCATGGGGCTATTATTGATGGCGTTAGGCATCGAGTTTATTGTTACTGGTATCAAAGCTATTTTCCCTGGATTGTTGTGAGTCACTCTGTGGGCTGCGCAATGAATGATTCGTAAGTAAAATAAATTTTAAATTTTAAATCAATTTAGTAATTCGCATTAATACAGTGCATATAATGGCGAGTCTATCGGCAGATGCACTGTTTTATGGCATAAATCCGCCTCTATTGCTCGATATGCGCGCTTCGCGTTATTTTTTGCTCTTTTCTTATCCTTTTTCCACCTCATTCTTCGGTTTTGTTACCATTTTGCTGTTAATTTAGTCACATGATTCTATGGGGCTTGTCTGGCTTCAATCCAGATGTTATTAGTGATTAATCCCCATGAGATAGGCATTTATTCTTCATTAGCCTAATTTGTTAAATAAATGTTTGCTTGTTGGCTTCTGTTACTTAAACGATAACGTCACGGCGGCCTTGCTTTATATTATGTTAATTTTAATCAATAACTTAGATTGTAACGTCGAGTGGCTTCTCGCGTAGTGTGGTTTGGGGTTTCACTGGCTAAAAGAGAATTACTTAACATTTTTGTAAAAAACATTGGCTATGAATTTTTGCATCTGCTAATTTTCGAGCTGCTTTCCTACGGTTAATTCGTGTGACTGCGAGCAAGTGGGAATGATTTTTGCTGGTATCCGTTTAATTAGAATTCTTATAAATACTTCACAAAGATCAATAAACCATACTTGTAGGTAAAAAGGAGCCACGACGATGCAGTATCCCTTGAAACGTCAACCTTTATCCGTTCTTATCGCCGTCCTGGCAAGCATAACGGTGAGTCATGCGGTTAACGCGGCTAGCGTGCCTGTCGGTGTACAATTAGCGCAGCAGCAGAACATTGTGATTAATAACGGTTCAGAAGTCGCTTCACTGGATCCCCATAAAGTCGAGGGCAATCCTGAAAGTAATATTATTCTTAACCTGTTGGAAGGCTTGGTCAGTACCGATGCCAATGGCCACGTTGTGCCAGCAGTCGCGGAACGTTGGGAAAATAACGGTTTCAAAACGTGGACTTTCCATTTACGAAAGGATGCGGTGTGGAGTGACGGTTCGCCCGTTACCGCCCAAGATTTCGTTTACAGTTGGCAACGGTTGGCTGATCCTAACGTTGGTTCGCCTTACGCCAGTTACCTGCAATACGCAAAAGTTGAAAATGCCGATGAGGTTATCGGTGGGAAAAAGTCCCCGCATGCGTTGGGAGTCAAGGCTATTGACCAACGCACGTTGCAACTTACCTTAAGCGAACCTGTGCCGTATGTGCTGAGTATGCTCACTCATACCTCAATGAAGCCGGTCAAACAATCGGTGGTTGAGAAGTTTGGCGATAAGTGGACGCTGCCTGAAAATTACGTAGGTAACGGTGCTTATCGGTTGAAAAACTGGGTAGTGAATGAACGTATTGTGCTGGTACGTAATCCCGCCTATTGGAATAATAAGGCGACGGTTATTGAGCAGGCCACTTTTTTGCCAATAGCGTCTGAGGTCAGTGACGTAAACCGTTATCGTAGTGGTGAGATAGATATCACCAACAGCGCTATCCCGCCCACGTTGTTTAACAAGATGAAGCGCGACATCCCTGACCAACTGCACGTTAATCCCTATCTCTGTACATTCTATTATGAAATTAACAATCAACGTGCGCCGTTTAGCGATGCTCGCGTTCGTGAAGCCATTAAGTTAACGCTCGACCGCGATATCATCGCCAACAAGATTATGGGGCAAGGGCAGATTCCTGCTTACCGTTTCACGCCGAGCTTTACCGAAGGCGGTCACTTCACGCAGCCAGCATGGGCAGGTTGGACGCAAGAACAACGTAACCAGCGAGCCAAGCAGCTATTAGCAGCGGCGGGGTACAACGCGGCTAAACCACTTAGCTTTAAATTGCTTTACAACACGTCAGATCAGAATAAACAGCAGGCGATTGCCGCAGCCTCAATGTGGCAGAAAAACCTTGGTGCGAATGTCACGTTGGAAAATCAGGAATGGAAAACGTCATTAGAAAGTCGTCGCCAAGGCCAATTCGATGTGGCGCGAGCAACGTGGTGCGGCGATTATAATGAGCCAAGCGCCTTCCTCAATCTGGCGCTTTCAAACAGCAGCAATAATACCCTGTTCTATAAAAATGCCTCTTTTGATGCGCTGATGGCGACCAGTTTGCAGGCGCCGGACGCCAACGCGCGTGCCGTCATTTATCAGCAGGCGGAAAATTTATTGGATAAAGATTCAGCATTAATCCCGGTTTATTATCGCGTCAGCGCACGTTTGATTAAGCCGACGGTGGGTGGGTTCTCCGGGAAAGATCCGCAGGATTACATCGATGTGAAGAACTTATACATCATCAAGCAGTGAGGGTATTACACCGCGCCAACGGCGTGAGTAATATGGGGCGTTCGGTTGCTGCATTCGTTCCGCAGCGGTCGAATAAACAAAGCCTGACTAACGGGCAACGCAGGTTCCATGATGAATCTGTGATAATAAAAACTGGAGTATATGAATGACCAACATCACGAAAAAAACATTGCTGGCTGCGGGCATTATTGCCGCGCTCGGTATCGCCAGTGCGGGAAGTGCATTTGCGGCCGTGGTGCCGTCAGGTGTACAGCTGGCCGAGAAACAAGAAATCGTCCGAAACAACGGTTCTGAAGTGCAATCGCTGGATCCACATAAAATTGAAGGGGTGCCAGAGAATAACGTCACCCGTGATTTGATCGAAGGGCTGACCAATAACGGCGTGAATGGGGAAATTAAACCCGGCGTAGCGGAAAGTTGGGATAATAAAGATTACAAAGTGTGGACTTTCCATCTGCGTAAAAATGCGAAATGGTCGAATGGTCAGCCAGTCACGGCGCAAGATTTTGTTTATAGCTGGCAGCGGCTGGTTGATCCGAATACGGCGTCACCTTACGCCAGTTATCTTCAATACGCGCACGTAGAAAACGTGGACGATATTATTGCCGGCAAAAAAGATAAATCCACGCTGGGTGTGAAAGCGATTGATGATCATACCTTCCAAGTGACATTGACCGAACCGGTGCCGTACTTGGTTGAAATGACGCCACACTACGCGATGAAACCCGTGAATAAAGACGTCGTAGAAAAGTTTGGTGAGAAGTGGACCCTGCCAGAAAACTACGTGAGTAACGGCGCTTACAAATTAAAAGACTGGGTGGTCAATGAACGTATCGTTCTAGAGCGCAACCCTGAATATTGGGATAATGCGAATACCATCATTAATAAAGTGACCTTCCTGCCTATTGCCTCTGAAGTGACGGACGTTAACCGTTATCGCACCGGCGAAATCGATATGACTTATAACAACATGCCGATCGAGTTGTTCCAGAAATTGAAAAAGGATATTCCTCAGGAAGTCCATGTTGATCCGTATCTTTGTACTTACTACTACGAAATAAACAACCAGAAAGCCCCGTTTACTGATGCTCGCGTGCGCGAAGCGCTGAAGTTAGGGCTGGATCGCGACATCATCGTTAACAAAGTGAAGAATCAAGGTGACCTGCCCGCTTATAGCTTCACTCCGCCGTATACTGATGGTGCCAAACTGACACCACCGGCATGGTTTGGTTGGACGCAAGAGAAACGTAACGAAGAAGCGAAGAAGTTATTAGCTGAAGCCGGTTATGGCCCGAATAAGCCGTTGACCTTCAGCCTGCTGTATAACACGTCCGATTTACACAAAAAACTCGCTATCGCGGCCGCGTCCATTTGGAAGCAAAACTTGGGCGTTAACGTCAAGCTGGTTAATCAGGAGTGGAAAACTTTCTTGGATACGCGCCATCAAGGAACCTACGATGTTTCCCGTGCTGGCTGGTGTGCTGATTACAATGAACCGAGCACCTTCCTCAATATGATGTTGTCGGATAGCAGCAGTAACACGCCTCACTATAAGAGTGAAACCTTTGATCGCCTGATGGCTGATGTCTTGACGGCCAAAACCAAAGACGAGCGTGCCGCGCTGTATCAAAAAGCCGAAGTTCAGTTGGATAAAGATTCGGCTATCGTTCCGGTCTATTACTACGTTAACGCCCGTTTAGTGAAGCCTTACGTTGGTGGTTATACCGGTAAAGACCCGTTAGATAACGTCTATAGCAAGAATTTGTACATTATCAAGCATTGATGCGGTGAGGGCCGTTGGCGATGCCAGCGGCTCAGTAAAAAATAATAAGCCGTTATCAGGCTAAAGCACAGGGTTAGGGCAATGCTCAAATTTATACTTCGACGCCTGCTAGAGGCGATCCCGACATTATTCATTCTTATTACCATTTCATTTTTTATGATGCGATTAGCGCCTGGCAGCCCGTTTACCGGTGAGCGGGCATTAGCGCCGGAAGTCTTGGCCAATATTGAAGCGAAATATCATTTAAATGATCCAATCTGGAAACAGTACGGCCATTATTTAGTGCAGCTTGCGCATGGCGATTTCGGTCCTTCCTTTAAGTACAAAGATTATTCGGTGAATGACTTGGTTGCGGGTTCATTCCCTGTATCGGCCAAGTTAGGGGCTGCAGCATTTATTTTGGCGGTGCTGTTTGGCGTTAGCGCAGGGGTGATCGCGGCGCTCAAACAAAATACCAAGTGGGATTATGCGGTGATGGGGTTTGCTATGACCGGGGTAGTAATACCCAGCTTCGTGGTTGCTCCTCTGTTGGTACTGGTGTTTGCGATTACCTTGAGGTGGTTACCGGGCGGTGGTTGGAATGGTGGCGCGCTGCAATACATGATTCTGCCAATGGTTGCATTATCATTGGCGTATATTGCCAGCATTGCGCGTATCACGCGTGGCTCGATGATTGAAGTGCTGCATTCCAATTTTATCCGTACCGCGCGCGCTAAAGGTTTGCCGATGCGTCGCATTATTTTCCGTCATGCATTAAAGCCTGCATTGTTGCCCGTATTGTCCTACATGGGGCCCGCATTTGTCGGCATTATTACCGGATCAATGGTGATTGAAACTATTTACGGTTTACCGGGGATCGGGCAATTGTTTGTGAATGGTGCACTAAACCGTGATTATTCGCTGGTGCTGAGCCTGACCATTTTGGTGGGGGGCTTGACGATCTTGTTTAATGCGATCGTTGATGTGCTGTATGCCGTAATCGATCCAAAAATTCGTTATTAAGCTGGAGCACGCCAATAATGTTGACTAAAAAGAACAGCGAAGCTCTGGAAAACTTCAGCGAAAAGCTCGAAGTAGAAGGGCGTAGCTTATGGCAAGATGCGCGCCGTCGGTTTATGAATAACCGTGCAGCCGTCAGCAGCCTGTTTGTACTGGTATTGATCGCGTTGTTTGTGATTGTAGCACCTTGGCTGTCACAATTTACCTATGACGATACCGATTGGGAGATGATGTCTGCGGCGCCAGACTTGGCGAGCTCGCACTATTTCGGTACGGATTCCTCCGGCCGCGATCTATTAGTGCGTGTGGCCATCGGCGGACGCATCTCGTTGATGGTGGGCATAGCCGCAGCGCTGGTGGCGGTCGTCGTTGGTACACTCTACGGATCGCTTTCCGGTTACCTTGGCGGTAAAACCGACTCGGTGATGATGCGGTTATTAGAGATCCTCAACTCCTTTCCGTTCATGTTCTTTGTGATCCTGCTAGTCACCTTTTTCGGTCAGAATATTCTGCTGATCTTTGTGGCGATCGGCATGGTGTCGTGGTTAGACATGGCGCGTATTGTGCGTGGACAAACGCTGAGTTTGAAACGCAAAGAGTTTATTGAAGCGGCGCTGGTCGGCGGGGTTTCCACCCGCAATATTGTATTGCGCCATATTGTGCCGAATGTGCTGGGTGTGGTTGTCGTGTATGCGTCGCTATTGGTGCCGAGTATGATCTTGTTCGAATCTTTCCTCAGTTTCTTGGGGCTGGGTACGCAGGAACCCTTGAGCAGTTGGGGTGCATTGCTGAGCGATGGCGCTAATTCGATGGAAGTGTCACCGTGGCTGCTGTTGTTCCCTGCGGGCTTCTTGGTTGTCACTCTATTTTGTTTCAACTTTATCGGCGATGGCTTGCGTGATGCCCTCGACCCGAAAGATCGTTAAGGAGTGGTACCATGAGCACGATTGAAACCCCCCAAGACCCAACGAGCCATGCGGAACAAGCATCCCCCTTATTAGATGTCCAGGATCTGCGTGTCACGTTTGCTACTCCGGATGGCGATGTCACCGCGGTTAATGATCTCAATTTCGATCTACGCGCGGGCGAAACGCTTGGTATCGTCGGTGAGTCGGGTTCAGGTAAATCACAAACCGCATTTGCTCTGATGGGCTTGCTAGCCAGTAATGGCCGCATTAGCGGTTCGGCTAAATTCAACGGCCGTGAAATTCTCAACCTGCCCGAAAATCAGCTCAATAAACTGCGAGCGGAAGAGATTTCGATTATTTTCCAAGACCCAATGACCTCACTTAACCCTTACATGCGCGTTGGCGAGCAACTGATAGAAGTGCTGATGCTGCATAAAAAAATGAGTAAAAGTGAAGCATTCGAAGAGTCGGTGCGTATGTTGGATGCGGTGAAAATGCCAGAAGCGCGTAAACGCATGCGTATGTATCCACATGAATTCTCTGGCGGGATGCGCCAGCGCGTTATGATCGCGATGGCATTGCTGTGCCGGCCAAAACTGTTGATTGCCGATGAACCGACGACCGCATTGGATGTGACGGTACAGGCGCAAATCATGACGTTGCTGAATGAATTAAAGCGTGAGTTCAACACGGCCATTATTATGATTACGCATGATTTAGGCGTGGTTGCGGGCATCTGTAATAAGGTGTTGGTGATGTACGCCGGTCGTACCATGGAATACGGTAGCGCGCGTGATGTATTTTATCATCCGAGCCATCCGTACTCGATAGGTTTGCTCAATGCAGTCCCGCGTTTAGACGCTGAAGGTGAATCCTTGATGACCATTCCTGGTAATCCACCCAACCTGCTGCGTTTGCCGAAAGGCTGTCCGTTCCAACCGCGTTGTCCTTACGCCATGGAGCAGTGCGCCAGCACACCGCCGTTAGAGCAATTTGGCGACCGACGCTTGCGCGCTTGTTTCAAACCGTTGGAGGCATTGGCATGAATACCGCAACTGAAAAGAAAGTGTTGCTTGAAGTCGCCGATCTTAAAGTGCACTTCGACATTTACGATGATAAACAGTGGTTTTGGCAGCCACCGAAAACCCTCAAGGCGGTTGATGGCGTAACGTTGCGCTTGTTCGAAGGTGAAACACTGGGCGTCGTGGGGGAATCCGGCTGCGGTAAATCGACATTTGCTCGTGCCATTATTGGTTTGGTGAAAGCGACCAGTGGCAGAGTGGCGTGGTTAGGCAAAGACTTGCTGGGTATGAACGATGCTGACTGGCGCAAAACCCGCAGCGATATTCAGATGATATTTCAGGACCCGTTGGCGTCGCTTAACCCACGCATGACCATCGGCGAGATCATTGCTGAACCGTTGCGCACTTACTATCCCAAAATGCCGCGCCAGGAAGTGAAAGACAAAGTTAAAGCGATGATGTTGAAAGTTGGCCTGCTGCCTAACTTGATTAACCGCTATCCGCATGAGTTTTCTGGTGGCCAATGTCAGCGTATTGGCATTGCGCGGGCATTAATACTGGAACCCAAACTGGTTATTTGTGATGAGCCCGTTTCCGCTCTAGATGTGTCCATTCAAGCGCAAGTGGTTAATCTGTTGCAGCAACTACAGCGCGAAATGGGTCTGTCGTTGATCTTTATTGCTCACGATTTGGCGGTAGTGAAGCATATTTCTGACCGCGTGCTGGTCATGTATTTGGGGCACGCCGTGGAGTTGGGCACCTATGATGAGGTGTACCATAATCCACAACACCCTTATACCAAAGCGCTGATGTCTGCGGTGCCGGTTCCCGATCCCGACAAAGAGCAGGTAAAGCAGATCCAGTTGCTGGAGGGGGAGTTGCCATCGCCGATTAATCCGCCGTCAGGTTGTGTGTTCCGCACTCGCTGCCCGATTGCCGGGCCGGAATGTGCGAAAACACGGCCGTTATTGGAGGGGAGCTTCTTGCACGCGGTATCGTGTTTGAAAGTGGATCCGTTGTAAACGTTAAATAAAAATTAGTTAAACGGCGAAGGCATCAACGCTTTTGTCTGCTATATCGGTATTTCGGTGATTATCAGCGCGGCAGAACGTAAACGCGCTGTGAAGTCATCGGTTCAGGGGCGAACATGTTCGCCCCTACCTTTTAGCAGAGCACCTCATTTGTGAGTAACCTGACTTAATCATACCCGCACACTTTCGTAGGGGTGTGGCATGCCGCGCCGGTTAATATCGCTCAATGTTCTATCGCTATGGTTCAGCAGCGAGCCTAATTTACCCGCAACCTGACTTAATCGTACCTGCTCACTTTCGTAGGGGCGTGGCAGCCGCGCCGGTTAATATCGCTCAATGCTCCATCGCTATGGTTCAGCAGCGAGCCTAATTTACCTGCAACCTGACTTAATCGTATCTGCTCACTTTAGTAGGGGCGTGGCAGCCGCGCCGGTTAATATCGCTCAATGCTCCATCGCTACGGTTCAGCAGCGAGCCTAATTTACCCGCAACCTGACTTAATCATACCCGTACACTTTAGTCGGGGCGTGGCACGCCGCGCCGGTTAATATCGCTCAATGTTCTATCGCTATGGTTCAGCAGCGAGCCTAATTTACCTGCAACCTGACTTAATCGTACCTGCTCACTTTAGTAGGGGCGTGGCATGCCGCGCCGGTTAATATCGCTTTGCGTTTGGAACGTGGCAAACATGTTCGATCCCTACGCGTGGCAATGAAGTCAAAATATCAGTTACCGGGGCATATTGTCTTAAAAGCGCAGCGAACGATGCCCGGTGGCAACGGATTCGAGGAGGGGGCGGTGAAACTAACTGGTCATCTTAAGCGGGGGGATGGCTCGGACCATTAACCAATACAAGAGGAAAGGGTGTTCAGAGCGAATAAGTCAATGAGAGAAGAATGGTGTTACAAAGCAATAAGTCATGCCGCTCAGGTTGAGCCGAACGGCAGATTCGTTTACATACAGAACGAATTTATTCTTTCCATAAGATATGGCAGAGCTTGTGATCTTTTTCACGGCACAGTAAAACGCGAGCATATACATCATTGATGGGTTCGCCATCGGAATCGGCCAAGCCAATAACGACTTCCGCAAAGAAATCTGGGTTCAGATCGAAATCTACATGCTCGCTCCAGTCTTCGGATGGATCGTACAACTCGGCACCACCCCGTTCTTCAAACTGAAGGTTAAACAGTAAAATATCCGCCGGATCCAGATTATCGCCAGCTAACTCCAAGAAAATATCGTATGCCTGTTCCAGCGTTTCATCTTCTGTAAGGCGGTTATTCAAATCCATAAAAAATCCTGACAACGAATGATTTGGCATTATTAAACCACGCTCGCATCATCATTTACAGCAGCGGGCTAAAAAAGTAAAACAGCCGCTCGACGATACGATGCCAGAATGGACGTTTTTGCCATTGTCTGGCTTCTAACAGTTTGGCGCGTGCAATGTAATCTTCCTGAACACAGGCAAGATCGCTGCCGAAACCGTCATCATCGATCACCAAGGTAATTTCGAAGTTTAGCCATAGGCTACGCATGTCCAGATTGACGGTGCCAACCAGACTCAACTGACCATCGACCAACACGCTCTTGGTGTGGAGCAGGCCGCCCTCAAACTGATAAATATTCACGCCGGCTTCCAATAACTCGGAGAAGAATGCACGGCTGGCCCAACGAACCATCATCGAGTCATTATCACGCGGTACGATGATGCTAACTTCAACCCCGCGCAGCGCTGCGGTACAAATGGCATGCAGTAGATCGTCGCTTGGAACGAAGTAGGGGGTCGTCATAATCAACTGCTCACGCGCAGAATAGACGGCTGTGAGCAATGCCTGATGAATCATCTCTTCCGGGAAGCCCGGCCCGGAGGCAATCACCTGAATGGTGTGGCCACTTTCCTGTTCGAACGGCATGATGTTCATGTCTGGCGGTGGCGGCAAAATGCGGCGACCGGTTTCTATTTCCCAATCACAGGCATAGACGATACCCATAGTCGTCGCTACCGGCCCTTCCATCCGCGCCATCAAATCAATCCATTGCCCTACGCCCGCGTCTTGTTTGAAATAGCGCGGATCGACCATATTCATGCTGCCGGTGTAGGCGATATAATTATCAATCAGTACGACTTTGCGGTGTTGGCGCAAATCCATACGGCGCAGGAAAACGCGAAACAGATTCACTTTCAGCGCTTCCACAACCTCAATGCCTGCATTACGCATCATGCCGGGATACGGGCTACGGAAGAACTGCAGACTACCGGCTGAGTCCAGTAGCAGGCGGCAATGTACGCCTCGGCGCGCAGCAGCCATCAGTGATTCTGCGACTTGATCGACCAACCCACCCGGTTGCCAAATATAGAACACCATTTCGATATTATGGCGCGCCAGTTCGATGTCGCGAATCAGGGCTTTTAACGTCGAGTCGGTGGTGGTCAGCAATTGCAATTGGTTGCCCTTTACGCCATCAATACCTTGACGACGATTGCACAGCTGAAAAAGAGGTTGTGCAACTTCGCTGTATTCTGTAGCAAATATACGGCGGCTTTCTTTTAATTCATTCAGCCAGCGGGCGGTGGAAGGCCACATCGCTTTTGCGCGTTCGGCTCGGCGTTTGCCCAGATGCAATTCGCCAAAAGATAAATAAGCCACGATGCCGACCAGCGGCAGAATATAGATAACCAGCAACCAAGCCATGGCTGAAGGCACCGTGCGGCGTTTCATCAAGATACGTAGGGTAACCCCGGCAATAAGCAGCCAGTAGCCGAATACTAAGAGCCAACTGATTACGGTATAAAATGTTGTCATAAAGGCGAAAAATCCCGTTCGCAAGCCACCAACAATGAGTGTACGCACAGAACTCAAATGGGGAAACCCTTTACCGAGAGTTAAGTGACATAAATATGATTGTCTTAAGGCACTTGGCGAAAGTAAAAACATCATTTTAGGATATTGACGTACAAGCTTGGCGGTGAATCGTGGACTTGGATCACACCTAGAAATGTCTATAATGCCAGCCGTCGGCATCGCAAGTATAAGTGGCAAAAATTATGAAACGCAGTAGAAATGAAGTGGCTCGTTGGCGAATGTTGCGTCAAACTCAACGTCGCAGACACCGTTGGTTGGAACGTCAATCATGCAGCAATCGGCATATTATTCGGGTGAGGCGACGTTTGGATGATCAACATCGTCGCGCATTGTTGTTTACTGTCTCTTGCGAGTGGTAGCACGAAAACAGTCCCGCTATGGGACTGTTTACATTGAGCTACGGTATTATTTACGCATTGCCAAGGTTAATGCGCCACCACCAAGTGCCATCAGCAAGCCGGCTGCGGTCAATACCCCTAAGAATGCGCGATCGAAAGCGGCGTGAGCCAGTGCGATCAGTTTATCGGCACTTTCCTTGCCTAAGGTGGTTGCCAGACGCAGCGCTTCGTCCAGGCTATCATAGGCTAAATCAGAAACGGTAATATCCGCTGGCAGATGAAGGCTGTGGCTATACATGGCTGTCATCAAACCACCGAGTAACGTGATGCCTAGTACCCCGCCCAATTCATAAGAAACCGTTTCGATCGACGCGGCCATACCGGATTTTTCCTCCGGTGCGTTGAGCATAATAGCAGTGGACGCGGCGGTAATGGCGCCACCCAACCCGAAACCGGCAATAAACAGCCACCCCAACTGCCACACTGGGGCCGTCTGATAGCTCAGCGCTAAACCGGCGATAGCTAAGGTTGTTAGTAAGAAACCGCCTAAAATCACCCGCCGTTCCCCCCAGCGTGGCAATAACAGGCCCGCTAGTGGGCCTGCAAGGGCAGAGGCGAGAGGAATGGGCATAATAAACAACCCAGCCTGCAACGGGGTGAGGCCAGAAACTAGCTGCAAACGTTGGCTCAAGACCAACTCTATGCCCACTAGGGCGACCATTGTCAGCATGGCCACCGCGACCCCGCTGGCAAAAAGCCGATTACGAAACAGAGAGAAATCAAGCATAGGGAATTCAGTGCGTCGCTGGCGGCGAATAAACAACGTCAGGAACAGTATGCCGAGTGCACCGGCTATCGTTAGCGCCAGCAATGAAGGCTGCGTTTTGCTGAGTTCTTTCAAAGCATAAATGATAGCAACTAGGCCGATCATGATTTGCATTGACCCCGTCACATCGTAGGGGCGCGTATTCTCCCCGCCGCAGTGAGGAATTAACCACCAAGCAAATGGCAGCACTATCATGACGATAGGCACGTTAATTAGAAAGACCGAACCCCACCAAAAATACTCTAACAATATCCCGCCGACTATCGGCCCGATTGCAGCCCCACCCGAGATAACCGCAGACCAGATACCAATCGCCAGGGCACGCTCACCAGGTTCAGTGAAAACATGTCTAACGATAGATAATGTTGCAGGCATCATCATGGCGGCACCCACCGCCAAAAATGCGCGTGATGCGATCAACCCTTCGGCGTTGATAGAGAAGGCGGCGCACAATGACGCAATAGCGAACACGGGTAAACCGGCAATAAATAATTTTTTGTGCCCCATTCGATCGCTGAGCATCCCTGCACCGGGGAGCAAACCGGCGACAACCAATGGATAGGCGTTCACGATCCATAATTTCTCTGATGCAGTTGCATCTAGCGCCTGGGTTAAACGCGGCAAAGCGGTATACAGTACCGTCATGTCAATGACGATTAAAAAAAGTGCGCTGGAGATCAAGCCCAGGATCAACCAGCGATTGTTTGCGTGCATAATATGTCCCACTTAAAGAAAGCAACGCGGCGAATGCTGCGCTTATGCCTAACTGGTGGTAAGCCAACGGTAATTGGCTATAATATAAATCCATACGTACGTATTGAAAAGAGGAATAATCAATGGGACGTCAACGAAGCATCGATCGCGACCGCGTATTGGATGTTGCTGAAGAGATTGTTGCCAGCCAAGGGGCTGCGGGATTAACCATTGATTCGGTGGCGAAAGCCATGGGTATTTCTAAAGGTGGCGTTCAGTATTGCTTTGGTAGCAAAGATGCGCTAATTGATGCGATGTACGATCGTTGGGGTAAAGCCTATGATGAGGTGTTTAACCAGATTGCGGGTCAGGATCCCTCGCCATTAACCACCGTTCGGGCACATAGCCAAGCGACGCGAAGTTCCGATCAGGCCTCAAGTGCCAAGGCCGCCGGGTTGATGGCCGCGTTGATCCAGACTCCGGAACATTTGACCAGCACCCGCAAATGGTATCGAGAGCGCATCGAGCGACTGGATTTGACCACCGAGGAGGGGAGGCGCGCCCGTTTGGCCTTCCTCGCCACTGAAGGCGCGTTTATGCTGCGTTTTTTTGGTTTGATGGATATTGAACAACAGGAATGGGAATCGATATTCGACGATATGCAGCACTATATTCTCGACGCGGCAGCGAAGTGAATTTTCTAGCCTCACAGAGGCTATTGAGTGGTGCAAGAGAGTCAATTTCTCCGACAGAAAACATAAATAAACTATTTAGCCAGCCTTACAAGCTGGCTTGGCCGCCTAAAAAACCTGCTTAAACGGTTTTACTACTACGTCACTGTACACGCCTGCGCTTACATAGGGATCTTGCTTTGCCCAGTCTTCGGCGGCCTCAAGCGAACTGAACTCAGCGATCACGGTTGAACCGCTAAAGCCAGCACTGCCTGGATCATTGCTGTCGATGGCTGGGTTAGGACCTGCGGTCAGCAGACGCCCTTCATCTCGCAGGGCTTGCAGACGAGCAAGGTGAGCGGGGCGTACGGACAAACGTTTTTCCAGTGAGTTTGGTTCGTCTTGCGCGTAGATTAGATAAAGCATTTTTCACCTTTTAAATCATTACTATAGAACAGGGTTTTTAAAGTAGCGTAAATTTTATGCCAAAGAAATGCTTTTTACTGGCGATGGCGCTTATGCCTTGAAGGCGCTACTTTTTATTCGTATAGTGCCGCCGGCGCGGTTAGGATAGCGAATGATATGGGGAGAGAAAATGACGGAACTGGTGAGAGAGAAACTGAATTTGCCCACGGGAAAGCGCAAATTGTTGCTGCATTCTTGTTGTGCGCCTTGTTCCGGCGAAGTAATGGAGGCGATTCAGGCGTCGGGTATTGAATACGCCATTTTCTTCTATAATCCCAACATTCATCCGCAAAAAGAATATCTACTGCGCAAGGATGAGAATATCCGCTTCGCCGAGCAGCATGGCGTGCCAATCATTGATGCAGATTATGATACCGACAATTGGTTTGCTCGCGCTAAAGGCATGGAGAATGAGCCTGAGCGTGGCATCCGTTGCACTATGTGTTTCGATATGCGTTTTGAGCGCACGGCACTGTACGCGCATGAACATGGTTATGACGCCATTTCCAGCTCGTTGGGTATTTCACGTTGGAAAAACATGCAGCAAATCACTGATTGCGGTATGCGAGCGGCAGAGAAATATCCTGACCTGGTTTATTGGGATTACAATTGGCGCAAGAAGGGTGGCGCGTCACGGATGATCGAAATCAGTAAGCGCGAGCGTTTCTATCAACAAGAATATTGTGGTTGCGTTTACTCACTGCGAGATACCAACTTACACCGCAAAGCGCAGGGGCGGCCGTTGATTAAGCTTGGTGTGTTATATTACGGTGATGATGAATAAGGGGATATTCCCCAGAGAAAACCCGCTGCGGCGGGTTTTTTTGTGGTGTTGGCCGTGACGGTGAGTAGTTAATAATAGGATAATTAGCGGTAAGAAAAAGCTAACAGAAGGTTACGTTTTGCGGCGGGGTGCTGGTAAAAGCAACGAATCATGGCGATTAAAGCGATAGTTTACTTTTCGTTATTGAATATGATTGCTATTTGCATTTAAACTTGGCGCACCAGAGGAAACAGAATCATTATGCCGCAAAAAAAGATGTTCCTTATTCGCCGTTTGTCAGTGCCGATTGTCCTCTCCGTTGGCTTACACAGTGCCTTGGTGGCAGCATTACTTTATGCTTCGGTTAAAGAGGTCATGGATTTGCCGAGGCCAGAGGATGCGCCTATCAGTGTCATGATGGTTAATACTGCGGCATTGGCTGAACCGCCGCCGCCAGCGCCCGCTGAACCGGAATCGGAACCCGAGCCTGAAGTGCAGCCTGAACCCGAGCCAGAGCCAATCCCTGAGCCACCGCCGGTGCCGAAAGCGATACCAAAACCGGAGCCAGTGAAGCCCAAGCCGAAACCAAAGCCAAAACCCAAGGTTGAGAAAACGGTAAAACGTGAGCCGAAAAAAGCGGAGCCCCGCGCTCCGTCTCCGTTTGAAAATGATGCTGAGGCTAAACCGGTCGCGAAGGCACCGGTAAAGCAAGCGCCGTCAGCACCGGTTACTGGCAATTCTCAAGAGTTGGGGCCTAAACCGCTCAGCCGTGTTTCGCCATTGTATCCTGCGCGTGCCCAAGCGTTACAGATTGAAGGGAAGGTCAGAGTGCAGTTCGACGTAGACAGCGACGGCCGTGTTAGTAATGTGCGTATTCTGTCTGCGCAACCGCGTAATATGTTTGAGCGCTCAGTGAAGCAGGCAATGCGAAAATGGCGCTATCAAGCTAAACAAGGGAAAGATCTGATCGTCAATATCCAATTTAAACTGGATGGCAGCGCTTCAGTGAATTGATTTGCTACGGCGTTTTAAACATAAAAGGGTCGCTAACTTAGCGACCCTTTTACGATCTTGTGTTTGGCTTACTCTGCAAAACCAACGCGGAAATTGCGTTTACCGTCCGGTAGTGGCCGCGAGTTGCCTTCATCATCCACTGCAACATAGGTGAATACTGCTTCAGTGGCGCGATAGCGTTGGCCGATTGGCGCAGAAGAGACTTTTTTGACCCATACCTCGACATTGATTGTGATTGAACTGCGGCCGCTGCGGATGCACTGGGCATAGCAGCATACGACATCGCCAACGGCGACAGGTTTCAGGAAGGTCATGCCGTCCACACGTACGGTTACCACGCGGCCTTCAGCTATCTCTTTGGCTTGAATGGCACCCCCGATATCCATCTGCGACATGAGCCAGCCGCCAAAAATATCGCCATTTGCGTTGGTATCCGCTGGCATAGCCAGTGTGCGCAGCACCAGTTCTCCACTGGGTAAAGGTCGTTGTTGTGTCATTGCAGTCTGCTTTTTGCTAAGTGATTCATATTATCTTGCCCGCAGAAAAGATTACGGGCATTAACAACTTTGTAACTATTTTTTCTGCTCTTCAGGCATATGTTTATAAATATAGACGCCGCTCAGCAATGTGAACACGAGCGTCAAAGCGGTTAGGCCAAAGACTTTAAAGTTAACCCAGACGCTTTGCGGTAGCCAAAACGCGACATAAATATTTGCCAGCCCGCAGACCAAGAAAAACACCGCCCAAGCTAAATTGAGGTTGTTCCATACGCGATCGGGCAGTGTCAGCTCTTTCCCCAGCATGCGCTGAATTAAAGGCTTCTTCAGTATCAGTTGGCTTACCAGCAACGCCAGCGCAAACAGTGCGTAAATGATCGAGACTTTCCATTTGATAAACAGATCGTTATGGAATACCAGTGTTAAGGTGCCGAACACCGCGACCATCAGGAAGGTGATCAATGTCATCTTCTCGACTTTGCGATATTTAAACCAGGTGAACACCAGTGCCAGTGCGGTAGCGACAATCAGTGCGCCAGAGGCAACGTAAATGTCGTAGAGTTTATAAAACGCGAAAAAAACAATCAGTGGGAGAAAATCAAGAAACTGCTTCATAAATCAATCCATCATCTATTCATCGGCCGACTATACCCTAAATCATTCCAATTGCATCGTTGCGGTTTGCCGTGGCTATTTAGGGCAATATGTGCGGATGGGCAACTAACAAAGATGCAGCTTGAAGTATGACGGGAATAGACCGGATTCGGCAAGACCTGCATACCTCAGAAAGCGGCTGATTATCGGTGTTTTGCCATGAGATTACTGCTTATTAGGTGATAATTTGCATAAACTTACGATTAGGGGCAAATGACGATTGCCAGGCCATCGTCGGACATCGCATGATACGCAGCGTGATAACCATAATTTTACCTCAGGAACTCGTATGCAGTGGAAATCGTTCCAGGCTTGGACGCCCGGTTTAACACATTTGTTAGCCTACGAACGCGGTTGGTTGAAGCCGGATGTGCGTGCGGGATTATCCGTCGCCGCCGTGGCGTTGCCGGTGGCTATTGCTTATTCCGAACTGGCAGGCGTCAGCCCGGTGGTGGGGTTATATTCGTGTATTTTACCCATGATTGCTTACGCGATTTTTGGTTCATCGCGTCAGTTAATTGTCGGCCCTGATGCGGCAACGTGTGCAGTTATCGCCGCCGTGGTGACGCCGTTGGCCGCAGGTAATATGGAACGACACTGGCAGCTCACCATCATGATGACCGCGATGATGGGGGCTTGGTGCCTGTTAGCCAGCCGTTTCAGGCTAGGTGCATTGGCTGATTTATTGTCACGGCCTATTTTAAGTGGTCTGCTGAACGGGGTGGCGATCACCATTATGGTTGACCAAATGGGTAAGGTGTTTGGTTTCTCCGTACCGCCCGCACAGTTAATTGAGCGAATCTATGCATTGCCTGGAAACCTATTGCGCAGTGATTGGCTAACGTTAGCAGTCTCTTTGTTGACCTTGATCACGCTGGTCGGTGTTAAAAAGTTACGGCCTAACTGGCCTGCGCCGTTGTTTGCCATTGTGGTAGCAACGTTTGCAACATGGGCTGCAAACTTACAGCAGTACGGTATTATTACCGTTGGTGGCTTCAGCGGTTTGTTGCCTATCGTACAATGGCCTGATTTCCAACCGGGGTTAATGCGCGATATGGTCATCCCTGCACTCAACCTAGCGGTGGTCAGTTTCGTTAGTATGATGCTGACGGCACGCAGCTTTGCGGCAAAAAATGGTTATGAAGTGAATGCGGATGCCGAGTTTCGCGCGTTGGGTTTGGTGAATATTGTCTCCGCATTGTCACAAGGTTTTGCTATCAGCGGGGCGGATTCACGTACAGCTGTTAATGATGCCAACGGCGGGAAAAGCCAGATGGTATCGATTATTGCGGCGCTCATGATCGCCCTGGTTTTGTTGCTACTTACGGGGCCGTTACAGTTTATCCCGCTTGCTGGGTTGGGCGTAGTATTGATGTATGCGGCGTGGTCATTGCTGGATATTCGTGGTATCTGGATTTTGCGGCGTCGTAATACTCAGGCATTTCGTTTAGCCTTGTTTACCTTATGCAGCGTACTGCTGGTGGGGGTAATCAATGGTATTGGCCTGGCAGTATTACTGGGATTAATGCAATTCTTGCGTACCGTGTTTCGCCCTACAGAACAACTGCTGGGGGTGAACCACGAAGGCATGATTCATTCGATGGGTAATAACAACGGTATCAAAGCGGTTGATGGCGTCATGATGTATCGTTTTAACTCACCGCTTACCTATTTTAATGTGGCTTATTTCAAGCGCCGAATTCTTAATTTGGTTGATGGTACGCCGTTTCAACCGCGTTGGGTGGTGATTGATGCCGTTGCCAGCTTTACCCATGCCGATATTAGCGTTCTGGCCGCGATCGACGAGTTGAAACGCGACTTGTTACAGCGTAACGTAAAATTGGTGTTGGCGGGACGGCGTACTGAATTGACACGCTGGTTTCGTATCAATCGCTTAGGGCGCGATCAGGATTTGATTTTTGTGCCGGACTTATATCTGGCGTTGAAGTTGATACAAAGTAAAGAGCAGGCGGAGCCGTTGCAAACAGCATAAAAAAAAGGGCACGTCGAAACGTGCCCTTGTGCTATTCATCTCGATTTTAGTTGCGCAGGAGCATATACAAGCGGAACAGGTAAATCAGTAACAGTGCGGAAACCAAGTTACTCAGAGCCGTCAAGACGACGCTGGCAATATTCGGTGTCAGCACGGATAAGTGACTAACTAAGAACAAGACTAACAACTTGGCCGCCAGCCATAACATCATTGCTGGCACAATGACGCGGGCATTAGCAAAAGCCAACTTAGCGCTCAGTTTCAGTGAAGCGAATACCCCTTTCTTTTCGGTAGAGCTGATCACGGGGGCTAATGAAAAAGCGATGGCCATAATGACCCCAGGTACAACAAACAGCGTCAAACCAAGCTGGATTAGCAGGGTGCAAATGAACAACAGCAATAACAGCCGAGGGAGTTCTGGTGCCGCCGCGCCAATAGCCCGCAGCGCGCTGACCGGTTGCCCCTGAGAGACTAAGCGAATCAACGTTAACATTCCGCCAACCAGCAACACATTGCCGACTAATGCCGAAAAGGTGGCGGCTGCCGATACCTTCAACAACACCATTTGCTGCTCAGGTGTCATTTGCTGAATAATATCCTGAATGCCCATCCCTGCGGATGAAGCAAAATCACTTTCCGTTGCGGTCAAAATCTTTAACTGCTCAACATCAGGGCTGAATACCTGATTTAGCAGTACCGAAATGAACGCAGTCAACAGAGCCATCAACAAGATGCTGGTGAGTTGATTACGGAAAAAGTTAAAACTGTCACGGTACAATGTGTTAGCCGTGATAGGCATGCAGACTCCTTGGCGTCAAGAACAGGGATAAATCAGTGGGTAATTGTACCTTGTTCCGGTTCAGTGTGGCACCCCGATAATGACATCGTGCTGATTTCTTCCGTAAATAGGGGCTCGGGTAATAGCAGTGGTACTGGCAGCGGCGGTAGGCCATAGCGTTCACGCGCCCGGTCGCAGGCTTCATTACGGATACCGTTCTCGCCGGATTGGTCAAACTCGCGGCACGGCGAAGGGCGTTCAAGGTAAATAGCACAGGATACCGCTTGGCCAATCTCACCCACCAGCGAGGTACAGCGTGGAGACGTGCTGTTCGTTCCTTGCATACAACGCAGAAATGGGGTCAAAGGTTCAGTAAGGGGCGTAGGCACGAGCCCGCCACCGTCATCGGCTTCAGCCCAATAGAATGATACGCGGAAATAGGCGCAACACGCGCCACAACTGACACAGGGATTGAGAAATTCGCTCATCTTGATTGCCCACCGACTCCTTACGGCCACCAACCAAAACCAACAGGAAGGAAAGAAATTACTGCGTCAACATGATGTTGGCAATTGAAATTTCTTGCTGCGTATCATTTGCGACAAACCGCTTTTTTTGATTCAGATCAATTCTAGATTTATTAGTCTCTTAGGTAACCTTGTTTTTAGTGGGAATTAAATTTTTTATACATAAGATGTGATCTCGATAAGATCACAAATACCCTGTAATAGGTATATTCATCGAGATTATAAACCACACTAATGGAATGGAAAATGAAAAAGACAACTTTGGTGGTAGTGGCAACGATGTTGGCTCCGATGTTGGCAAGTGCGCATCAAGCGGGTGATTTCCTGTTCCGTGCGGGGACAGCAACGGTTCGCCCGACAACAGGTTCGGATGATGTGCTTGGCCAAGGCTCATTCAAAGCAGACAATAATACGCAGCTTGGTCTGACCTTCGGTTACATGGTCACTGACAATATCGGCGTGGAATTACTGGCGGCTACGCCATTCCGTCATAAAGTTTCGCTGAACGGCCAGGCGGTGAGCGGTGATATTGCGACTGCGCATCAATTACCTCCTACCTTGATGGCACAATATTACTTTGGCGATCGGCAGGATAAACTGCGTCCTTATCTGGGCGTGGGCGTTAACTACACCACATTCTTTGATGAAAAATTCAATGATAACGGTAAGGCGATAGGCCTAAGCGATCTGAGCATGAAAGATTCTTGGGGAGTGGCGGCACAGGCGGGGTTAGATTATAACCTGGATGAGCACTGGATGCTGAATATGTCAGTGTGGTGGATGAACATCGAAACCAAAGTACGCTTCAATGATGCTGCCGGTGAGCATCACAGCATTGATACCCGGCTGGATCCGTGGGTGTTTATGTTTGGTGCAGGTTACCGCTTCTAATTTTTTTATGCAATGTGGAGGCGCGGTTCAGCGCCTCCTTCTGACGACTATTTAATGTGTATCACGTTTTCTACCGACTTCACGCCCGCGACGCCACGCGTAACTTGTACTGCACGGTGAGCATCAGCACTGGGGCTGAGGAAGCCACTCAGTTGTACTCGCCCTTTAAAGGTTTCACACTGATTTCGCGAGATTTAATGTTTTTATCCGCTAACAGCGCTGATTTTACCGTGGTAGTCATGGTCACGCTGTCTATATTCTCCCTGTATCTTCAGATTCTGTTGCTGGTGCACACCCACTGATAGCCATGGCTATTATCGTGACGGCAACCATGCCGAGCACTGGAAGGATTTTAAATAGTTTCATAACTTACTCTCCATGCAATGTTATTTGTTGAAACTGCTAACACAATCTATTTTACGCAAAGTTTTTTATTTTGCTATGTAGGTTGCGGCTTTCATTTCGCTGACAAATTTGCCCAGTTGAGCCAGCATTTCAGTCGGTTGCTGTTGGTATTGCTCAATGATTTTGACAATCGCAGAACCGGAGATTGCCCCGGCCGCCCCGGCTTGTAACGCATCACGTACCTGGGAAGGTTCAGAAATACCAAAACCCTGTAGCGATGGAGCGGCATGATACTCCTTCAGCGTATTGACCAGATGATGTAGCGGCAACTGCGCGCGGCTTTCGGTGCCGGTAACGCCGGCGCGTGAGAGCAGGTAAGTGTAGCCACGGCCGTGAGAGGCAATTTCGCGCAGGAGAGCGTCGTTTGCATTCGGTGGACAAATAAAGATTGGCGCAATATTATGGCGCAACGCTGCCGCACGGAAGGGGGCTGACTCCTCAAAAGGCACATCGGCGATTAACACCGAATCCACGCCGACATCCGCGCAGCGTTGATAGAACGTATCAATCCCTTTATGAAACACCAAGTTGGCATACATTAATAAGCCGATTGGAATGTCTTGGTGCTTTTGGCGAATGCTTGCCAGCATATCGAAACATTGACTTGGTGTGACACCCGCGGCAAATGCACGCAGCGCGGCATTCTGAATCGTTGGGCCGTCGGCGAGCGGATCGGAAAAAGGAATACCCAATTCCAGTGCATCAGCGCCGTTTTCAATCAGCGTGTCGATAATCTGCAGTGATAGGGCCGGGTTTGGATCGCCCAGAGTCACGAACGGGACAAAAGCCCCTTCACGTTGGTTTTCCAGACGCTTGAACAATTGCTGGTAACGCTCCATCAGATTTCTCCCCGAGCTTTCAGAATATCGTGGACGGTAAATATGTCTTTGTCGCCACGGCCGGATAGGTTAACGACCAGTATTTGTTCTTTCTGGGGTGTTTCCCGAATCATTTTGAGTGCGTGTGCGAGAGCATGTGATGATTCCAACGCTGGAATAATGCCTTCATGACGTGAAAGTTCTTTAAACGCATCAAGTGCTTCGTTATCGGTAACAGAGACGTACTCCGCGCGGCCAATGCTGTTGAGGTGTGCATGCTGCGGGCCAACGGAAGGGAAGTCCAACCCGGCAGAAATTGAATACGATTCCTCGATTTGCCCTTCAGCGGTTTGCATCATTGGCGCCTTCATGCCGAAATAGATGCCGACGTGTCCGTGTTTCAACGGCGCACCATGCTGGCCGGTTTCGATCCCCAAGCCCGCGGGCTCAACGCCAATCAGACCCACGCTGGTTTCATCGATAAAATCGGCAAACATGCCGATGGCGTTGGAGCCGCCACCAACACAGGCAAGTACCGCATCAGGCAGACGGCCTTCGCGCTCCAGCACCTGCGCTTTGGTTTCCTCGCCGATCATTCGTTGGAACTCACGCACAATCGTCGGGTAAGGATGAGGGCCAGCGGCGGTGCCAAGCATGTAGTGCGCTTGTTCATAGCTGCCGGACCAGTCACGCAGGGCTTCATTGCACGCGTCTTTCAGCGTAGATGAACCACTGTGCACCGGAATTACCTCAGCGCCCATCAAACGCATACGGAAAACATTGGGCGATTGACGCTCTACATCTTTAGCGCCCATGTAAACGCGGCATTTCAACCCCAACAATGCGCTGGCTAATGCTGAGGCGACACCGTGCTGACCGGCACCGGTCTCGGCAATAATTTCTGTCTTGCCCATGCGTTTGGCCAGTAACGCTTGGCCTAAAACCTGATTGGTTTTGTGCGCGCCACCGTGCAATAAGTCTTCACGTTTCAAATACAGTTTGGTTTTTGTACCTGCAGTCAGATTCTGGCATAGCGTCAATGCCGTTGGGCGACCCGCATAATTTTTTAGCAGATCGATAAACTCGGCTTGGAACTCTGGGTCGCGCTGTGCGCTGACGAAAGCGTCCTCTAGTTGGTTTAGAGCCGGCATCAGAATTTGTGGCACATACATACCACCAAACTCACCGAAGTAAGGGTTAAGCAGCGTCATTATGTTTCCCGTTCTATTTGTTTAAATGTATGCATTAGTAAGCGCGTAGGGTTTGAAACACCGCGGCAATACGGTCGGCATCTTTAATCCCCGGAGCGCTTTCAACGCCGGAGTTGAAGTCCAGCCCTGCGCAGCCGAGCTGTGCCGCCTCGATACAGTTGTCGGCGCTTAATCCACCGGCCAGCATCACGTTATCGAGATTCTCGCCAACCAGCGCGTTCCAATCGAAACGTTGACCGGTGCCGCCGGCACCGTTGTCGAGCAGGTAACGGTCAACCTGTTGTAGATCACGCGTCGGCACGCGGTCTTTTACACTTAATGCTTTCCAGATTTGGCATGATGGCGGCAGTTTTGCCCGCAGTGCCGTAATGTAAGCCTGATCTTCGTTGCCGTGCAGTTGCACCGCTTTTAAACCCAGACGCTCGACGGTTTGTACAACCGTGTCTACCTGCGCATCGCAAAATACGCCAACGTATTTTAGTGGCGCGCCAGAAATGACTTCGCGGGCGCGAGCGATATCAACATAGCGCGGAGAGCGGCCAACAAATATCAATCCGCCGTAATTGGCACCCGCTTTATAGGCGGCGGCGGCATCCTGCGCGCGGGTTAACCCGCACACTTTATTGTCACCTAAAAGTACCCGTCGAACCGCGGTGCGGAGATCACTTTCCGACATCAGCGCGCTGCCGATGAGGAAGCCGTTCGCGAAACGGCTCAGTTCACGGATCTGGGCATAGTGATTGATGCCCGATTCACTGATCACGGTGACACCTTGCGGAACGCGAGGAGCCAACGTCCGGGTACGTTCTAGATCGATACTCAGATCGCGTAGGTCGCGGTTGTTAATCCCGATTACCTTGGCTTCTAGCGTTATTGCACGTTGGAGCTCTTCTTCACTGATCACCTCGGTCAGCACGCCCATATTCAGGCTATGGGCAACTGCCGCTAACCGACGGTATTGTTCATCGCTCAGCACGGATAACATCAATAGAATGGCATCGGCGTGATAATGCCGCGCCAGATATATCTGATAAGGGTCGATGATAAAATCTTTGCACAGTACCGGTTGCGTTACGGTTTTGCTCACCAGCGGTAGAAAATCGAAGCTGCCCTGAAAGTATTTTTCATCGGTCAATACCGAAATAGCGGCAGCATAATCCTTATAGATTTCAGCAATCTCGACCGGATTAAAATCGTCGCGAATTAACCCTTTGGAGGGCGACGCCTTTTTGCATTCAAGAATAAAAGCCGTTCTGGTGCCCTGCAGTGCATGATAAAAACTGCGTTCGCTGGGGGCGATGTCATGTTGAAAGCTGGCGAGCGGTTGCTGTTGCTGTCGTGCTGCGACCCATTGCGCTTTATCACGAACAATCTTGTTGAGCACGGTTTCCTGCATCATTTATCCTCTTGCTGCCAGAGCGGTCACTCGCTCATAGGCTTGCCCGCTATGAATCATGTCCAATGCCTGCTGCGCATTATGGCGCAGGTCTTCTTGCCCGAATAACTTCAACAGCAACGCGACGTTAGCGGCGACTGCTGCGGCGTGTGCCGGTGCACCTTTACCTTGTAACAAGCTTGCCAGAATGTCACGATTTTCTTCTGGTGATCCTCCCAACAGTGCGTTAAGCGGATGGGTCTCCAATCCAAATGAGGCTGGTGTCAGGGTATAGCGGGCGATTTCACCGTTATTTAATTCCGCCACCTGGGTTGCAGTGTGAATCGCCACTTCATCCATGCCGCCACCGTGTACCACGGCGGCACGTTGATAGCCTAAGACGCGTAAGGTTTCTGCGATGGGCAGTACCAACTCAGGGCTGTAAACGCCAATCAGCGCCAGTGGTGGCCGCGCTGGATTAATCAGTGGGCCAAGTACATTAAATATGGTGCGAGTTTTCAACTGTTGGCGAACCGGCATTGCATGGCGAAACCCCGTGTGATACTGCGGCGCAAACAGAAAACAGACACCCAGCTCGTCTAATGCGCTACGTGCGGCTTCCGCCGGTAAATCCAGACGAATACCGAAGGCGGCCAGCAAATCGGAGGAACCCGAACGGCTCGAGACACTTCGGTTACCGTGTTTCGCGATTTTGACCCCGCAGGCTGCGGCTACGAAGGCGCTGGCGGTTGATATATTGATACTGTTGGTGCCGTCACCACCGGTACCGACGATGTCGGCAAAAAGGTAATCAGGCCGGGGGAAGGGTTGTGCATCAGCCAATAAGGCCTGCGCTGCCCCCGCTATTTCTGCAGGGCACTCACCGCGAATTTTCATGCTGATCAGCGCCGCAGCCAGTTGGCTGGGTTCCAGTTCGCCGCGTACGATGGCGCTGAATAAGTGTCGGCTTTCTTGCTGATCCATCGACTCTGAGCGATACAGCTTTTCAAGAATAGGTTGCATTAATGTCTCCCCCTTGGTTATTTCGCTAACGCCCAGGCTAGCGTTTGTTCCAGCAAACGTGCGCCCTGAGTAGTCAGAATGGATTCTGGATGGAATTGGAAGCCGCACACTTTGTCCTCATCGTTACGCACTGACATCACCATTTCCCCATAGCGTGCGTTGACCGTGAGTGCGGCGGGTATCTTGCTGCCGACCAGCGAATGGTAGCGAGCAACCGGTAGCGGATTGCTGATGCCGCTAAACATGGCTTCCCCATCATGGATGATGGTAGAGGCTTTGCCATGCAGGATTTCGCCAGCTTGGCCGACGTGGCCGCCGTAAGCCTCAACAATGGCTTGATGGCCGAGGCAAATACCGATAATCGGCAGTTGGCCGCGTAGCCGTTGCAATAATTCCGGCATGCAACCTGCGTCGGCGGGGGTTCCCGGCCCTGGTGAAAGCATCAGCACCGGTTGCTCCAATTGTTGTAACCGCGCGACGATGACATCGGCCGCGATTTGATTACGGTAAATCACCACCTGATGACCGCTGGCGCGCAGTTGATCGACCAAGTTGTAGGTAAAAGAATCGATGTTGTCGAGCAATAAGATATCGGCCATCAGAACATCTCCTTGGCGTGATGGGCAGTGGCGATGGCGCGTAACACCGCCCGCGCTTTGGTACGGGTTTCATCCGCTTCCGATTGTGGCACCGAGTCCAGCACCACTCCCGCCCCCGCCTGAACGGTGGCAATACCGTCTTCAACATAAGCGGAACGAATAACAATACAGGTATCAAGATCGCCCGTGGCGGTGAAGTAACCCACGGCACCGCCATAACTACCGCGGCGTGTGCCCTCGGAAGCCGCGATCAACTGCATCGCACGCACTTTAGGTGCGCCACTCAGGGTGCCCATATTCATGCAGGCTTGGTAAGCGTGTAGTACGTCAAGATCGTTTCGCAGAGTACCCACAACGCGGGAAACCAAATGCATCACGAAGGAGTAGCGATCCACTTTGGTTAAATCAGCGACATAGCGGCTGCCTGCTTCACAAATGCGCGCCAGATCGTTACGCGCCAAGTCGACCAGCATCAGGTGCTCCGCCAACTCTTTATGGTCGGTACGCATTTCCAGCTCAATGCGGCTGTCGAGATCTAAATCCAGCGAACCATCAGTGCGCCGACCGCGCGGGCGCGTACCGGCAATCGGATAAATTTCAATTTGACGGTTGCTGGCGTCGTATTTCAACGCGCTTTCTGGTGAAGCGCCAAACAAAGTGAAATCGTTATCCTGCATGAAGAACATATAAGGGCTCGGGTTGTTGTCCTTCAGCGTTTGGTAGGCCGCCAGCGGCGACGGGCAGGGCAGAGAGAAGCGACGGGATGGCACGACCTGGAAAATTTCACCTTGGCGGATTGCCTGCTGCATTTCATTGACGACTGCGCCGTACTCTTCATCACTTTGGTTACAACTGAGCTGCATGTGTTCTCGCGTTTGATGCGGAATAGCCTGTGGGGGCTGTTTCAACGCTATTTGCAGTTGATCCAAGCGCTGTTGTAAGCGGTGTTGCTCGGCGCTATCGCTGGTAAACACACTGGATTGCAGGCGGGCAACACTATGTTGGTGATCTAGAACCAGCAAGGTTTCAGCCAGATAGAAGCAGAAGTCTGGGCAGCGCTGGTCGTGGCGTAATGCTGGCAGATCTTCAAAACCAGCAACCAAGTCATAGGCAAACAGGCCGCCAAGCAGCATGGCTTCACGCTCGTTTGCCGGGGAGTCAACGACGGTCAATAAGGTACGCAGTGCGTCGAATACTGAAAGCGAACGCAGGCGGGCATCTTCATCTTGAACGGCGTCAATTGATGGGAAAATCAATTCGCGGCCATTTGGGCGTACATTAATTTCTACCGACGATGGCAACGCTTCATCCAGCAGGGGGAGTAGGGCTGCGCCGTTAGCGGTCAGCGCATCCAGACTGACATGACGGCCCAGAGCCGTGATGCGCAGCGCGCTGTCAATAACGAGCAGGCTTTGCAGGTTTTGCTTGCTATTGATTTCCGCAGATTCCAGCAGCAGAGTTGCCGGACGAGCCCCACATAGCTGATGAAAAATACGGGTCGGATCGCCGCGATAGCTGGCCTCGGCTTTGAGCAATGTCAGTTTGGGTTTGTTCATTGTCGGTGGTTCCAGTTAAATAGTGTCCATAAAAAAGCCCGCATGCTGGCGGGCTTAGGGAATCTACAGTGTCAGATGACAGATATGCGATTACGCCGCCCGAAAAGGGGAGGTATGCCACCAACGAAGAAGAGATGTTTGCTTGCTCATTTTTGTGCACTCTCTGGCTATTCATCCAACACATTATTTAACACGGCATTGCCGTGAACTTGTGTACTAGTTAACTGGTTCGCGATAAAAAAGTCAACCTTGTTTTTGAACAATGTTTTCACAATAACAATGAAATTTTTTCATGATGGTGGGCGAGCAGTACAACACTGCAGTTGGCAGAATAGAGTTCCGTCTAACCCTCAATAGACGATATAATAGAAGACCAAGCCATAGCCGGATATCTCTTTTGACAGACAGTAATCCCCCATCCTCCGCATTCACGTTATACGATCTCCATAGCCATACTACCTCGTCTGACGGCCTTCTTACGCCGACTCAACTGGTACAGCGGGCAGTGGAAATGCGTGTGGGCGTATTAGCCATTACCGATCATGACACCACGTCAGGCCTGTCCGAAGCCGCAACAGCCATTGCCAGCTTAGCTTTGCCGCTGCAGTTGGTGGCGGGGGTGGAAATCTCCACGCTGTGGGAAAATCATGAAATTCATATTGTTGGGTTGAATATTGATGCCGTACACCCGTCGATGGTGAGCCTACTGGCGGAACAAACGGAGCGGCGTCATCTACGTGCTCAGGAAATAGGCGTTCGGTTAGCGAAGGCGCGAATAGATGGCGCTTATGAAGGTGCACAACGGCTGGCAAATGGTGGTGCGGTGACGCGTGGGCATTTTGCCCGTTATTTGGTGCAGCGTGGTGTTGCCAGCAATATGGCACAGGTATTCAAAAAATATCTGGCAAAAGGGAAAACCGGCTACGTTCCGCCACAGTGGTGTACAATAGAACAAGCTATTGATGTGATTCATCAATCCGGCGGGCAGGCGGTACTAGCACATCCTGGCCGCTACGATTTGACAGCCAAATGGTTGAAACGCCTGTTGGCACACTTTGCAGAACAGGGCGGAGATGCGATGGAGGTTGCCCAATGCCAGCAAGCGCCGCACGAGCGAGCGCAACTCGCGGGATACGCGCAGGACTTCCATCTGTTGGCGTCGCAAGGCTCAGACTTCCATCAGCCGTGTTCGTGGATTGAGCTCGGACGTAAACTATGGCTACCCGGTGGCGTTGAGCCCGTTTGGCGTGATTGGCCATCAGTACATCCGGCGTGAATGTCATCTGTCATGCATTAAACGTAGGCGGAGTGGTCTGCGCGCACTATTTTAGGAGTGATAAATGAGTCAGCTTTTTTATATTCATCCGGATAACCCGCAGCCGCGATTAATCAATCAGGCCGTGGACGTGTTGCGAAAGGGCGGGGTGATTGTTTATCCGACGGATTCGGGTTATGCGCTGGGCTGTAAACTGGAAGAAAAATCTGCAATGGAGCGTATTTGCCGTATTCGTCAGTTAGATGGCAATCATAATTTTACGTTGATGTGCCGAGATTTATCTGAACTGTCAACCTACGCCTATGTGGACAATACTGCATTTCGTCTGATCAAGAATAATACGCCTGGTCATTACACCTTCATCCTCAAAGCGACGAAAGAGGTGCCTCGCCGTTTGATGAATGATAAACGTAAAACCATTGGCCTGCGTGTACCGTCTAATCCGATTACGCTGGCATTGTTGGCAGCACTCAATGAACCCATGATGTCGACAACGTTGATGTTACCCGGTAATGATTTTGCTGAATCCGATCCAGAGGAAATCAGCGAGCATTTAGGCAAGCAGGTTGATTTGGTCGTTCACGGTGGTTTCCTTGGCCAACAGCCGACCACCGTGGTGGATCTCACTGAAACCTCACCAGTAGTCGTGCGTGAGGGGGCTGGCGATCCGATGCCGTTTCGCTGATTTCAGGAAGGTTTGACTGCATAAATTCTGAAAAAAGTGACTCACGGCGGAAAACGCCGTGAAAAGCGCTATTCTACAATCATAAAACTGATAATGGCAGGATGCGTGGTAATGATAAAACAGGTTTTATTGATAACGGCCTTAATGGCTTCTTCGGTGGCGCACGCGGGTTTTTACTCCGGTAGTGCGTTGCTTTCCGAAAGCGAAGGTTATGTGAAGAATAAAAGTGGTGTAGCGACCGTCGCCGAGGCAGTGAATGGCGGTATGTTTATGGGTTACATCGCTGGTGTTTTTGATACTTATGCAATGCAAGGAAATCGTAATATTTGCCCTAAAGCGGGTCTGAGCGTGGGCTCTGCCTCAGATGCCGTGATGCAGTATCTCAACGAACATCCGGAACAGCTAAATTACTCTGCCCCGTCGGTGATCATGTTGGCGTTGACCGCGACATTCCCGTGTGAACGTCATTAATCCTGGTCAGGTTACTGGCCCACATTACAAAAAGTCTTTATGGCTGAATAAGTAATCAATTATTTTCGCACAACGTAACGTTTGTGCGAAAATATTTAAATTATCGATGGGTTAAATTAATCTCACACAATGAGCTATATAACTTACACCAATTCTATCGTTGTCAATCATAGTCATCTTTTGGTGCACGTAATTATTGGGATTTTATGCTCTTTGACTAAAAGAATATCACCCTTAATTCTATAAAGTGTAAAATTATATTTAAAAGCAGCCGGACTGATCTCGTGCCACAATTTTTTAGGTGTATTGTCGTTCAATTTTCTTATTTCTTTATCGTAAATCATAGTATAATGATCGCTGTGTTTTTCATAGTTAAATATTATATCTCTATCGATTATGTGTTTTTTATCCCCTATCTGTATTTCTCCAAAGCTTGAAATAAGACCCGTTTTTTTATACAGCTTAAGGTTTATTTTTTGTTTTATTGAAAAATCATGTGTATTGATGATAAGATCATAGTTGCATGAAAATAAAACATTCTTTTTTTGATGTTGAATGTAAAAAAATGCGGCTACAAATACGATTAATGCAATAGCCAGACAGATAAATATAATGTTTATTTTTTTCATTTTGTGAAGTTCCTTAAATTTTTACAGGCTGTGTGTTTGCCTTCATTTGTTATGTAACATCCACTAATGAACAGGCGATCGCCGACTTCACCGAGATTACTAAAAAAAATATCGTAGGGTAATTCTTTGCATGACTGCCCAAAATCAGTTTTATTTTTTATCGTATTTATAATTTCATCTTTATTTTGTAAAAATGGTAAATCAAGTGAGTAAATGGAGCATTTATCAATTACGCCGACTGGTGTTATTTCTGTGGTTCTCATTTCAATGTCATTTGTATTTATTAGATGAAGTATTAATGCTAATGAAGCAACGAAGAAAAGTGCTCCTACAAGGTAGCTTGTCTGTTTTCTTTTGTTTGTGACAATTTTTTTTGAATTGCAGGTGTACTATTTTCGAACGTCTCAATGCTACAATTAAATTCAAAGCCAGTTTTAGGAATGGTGGTAATCACTTTTTCTGTCATTCCTAATGCAGAGAATGCCTTACGTATTTCGCTTACGGCAGCATAGAGATTATTATTAGATGGCGTTAACCCAAAGTCTTCCCATACATGTTTCAACATGTACTCTCTGCTAAGGCAGCTGTTAGAGTTTTTTATTAACTCCATAAGCAAGCGCGATCCTTGGTTAGATAAAACCACTGAGTTTTCTTCTTCTTCAAGCAGAGACAGTACTCTGTTGCTTGGTGAGTATTTGATGGTTTTATTAATGATATAGAACATAAGATTCTTCCTAAATCCGCAGGTGAAGGGGCTTTTTATCTCTATTTAATCGGTTAGTCAAATCGTTATGCGTGTGTTCTTTATATAGTCTAAAAATATAAATCTACCAAGTTTTGTTATGAGCTGCTTTTCCATGCTTTGTTATGAAAAAAAATGCTTTTTTTATATAAAAATCTATTTATTTGATTTTTACAGTGATAAATTCCTTTGTTTTTAATTTTTAGGTAACTTTGTGTCGAAGTGATTTTATCCGTGTCAGATAACGCATCATGTGATGGCATGCAGCAATGCTCCATCGGTTGCTGAAGTGCCCCATTGTTGCAGATATCAATAACCATGCTATCTGCAGTGATATTGTGGCACTGAGTAAGGCGGATGCGTGTTATTGAGTGAAAAGTGCTCCCACCAATCAGAGAAATGTATGAGCCACACACTGTGTAAAGCCTGTGGGGGAGAGTGCATCACGAGCATTACAAACAAAATAACATTAAAAAATACGGATAGGCTGAGGATTACTAAAAATACAGTGTTTGTTCGTGGGCTCTTTGGTGCTACTGAGCAGGCACAGTAAAAATGATAATGTGAGTAATATTTATGAATGTAAAATATCATAAAAAAATAGGAGGGTTAATTGCTATTTTACTTTTCCTTAATCCATTGGTGGCTTCAGCCATTATCAAAACGGTTGCTGTGAAAATCACAGTCTTAGCCCCACCTCCTTGTGTGATTAATGATAATAGTCCGATAGTGGTGGACTTTGGTTATGTCAAGACCAATGAGGTTGATGGCCATCACTATCGTATGCCAATAGATTTTCAACTTGTGTGCAATGGGGGCATCAAAAATATGATGAAGTTGCAAATCAATGGCTACAGTACTGAATTTGACAATACGCTTCTTCGAACCAATAAATCCGGCCTCGGAATCAAGTTTCAACAAGGAATGGGAAACTTACCCATAAACAGTTGGCTGAACTTTACTTATCCGAATAAGCCAGAGTTATGGGCTATTCTAGCTAAGCAAGACGATGTGTCTTTAACCAGTGGCGCATTTAGTGCTAGCGCGACGATGCATGTATTATATCAATAATATACATGCTACTAGGTGATGTTTATTATTTATGCGGCTTGGTGGTTTGGTGGTTTGATGGTAATTATATTTCGTTTTTAGTATACGTGTTTTCAAGATAGGAATCAGATGGATGTATAGTGTGTTTATTATTCGAAGTATAATAGCGGCCACCTTTGCACTTAGCGTATTTATGCCGACCACCTCATATGCTTGGTGGGTGACTACGATTGAGAGTGTCGAGTCCAGTATGGATGGGGGTGAAGAAATGGTAACCATTCGAGCTTCGTATGCTTTTGGTCCATATGAAGACTATGACCATGCGAGCTGTAATTTTGGTAAGTACTACCCATGCAGATTTGGACTCTATTTGGCACAAAATTGCCGGGGAGGCCATGGTAGAGGCAAGTGCAAATATATAAATTTAAATCGCTTTGGAAAATATCATTATCATGGATCTGATCAGTGGCTAACGATAATGCAAGGATTGATTGATGTATTGGGGCACAGCGGAACAGTGACCTATAAAAATAAATTATCAAGTGGGTTGCATCCTCCTGATTTATGCCTGACCCTAGGGTTCTATTATAGCGATTATGATACGTTTCATACGGTTCCTGGAGGAAGAGGCTGTACGGACGCCCCTCCTATAAACTTAACCTGCTCGCTTAATGCGCCAACAGACATCGATTTGGGGGTTGCGCCTCAATCAGCGTATGGTGTGTTCAGCGGGCGCAGCATGGGGCAGGTTAGCTGTAATCAAGCAGCCACACTGAGTGTTACTTTGCTTGCTCCCACCAAGTTAGACGAAAAACCCATTGCGTTTAAAATCAATAACCAAACTGTTAAACCGGGGGAAGATACGTTGCTCCGCGTTGAAAAACCACTCGATCTGCTCCTCGATGCGACGGTTGTCGGCCGCTTTGATACGCCGGGGCAATATCAATCAAAGGCCGTATTAGTTTACACCTTTCAATAAACACGAAAAACATGAAGTTGCCCATGTTCGCAACGCTTAGCGGTTAAATTCGCTATACGTATATCGCGACGTCTTTCCGTTTCGGGCGTTGTTGAGGAGAAATATTAGCTCGTAACTCTCACGCGATGAGATAAACGTGTCGCCTTAACTTTTTAGCATCATTGAGCTAAAAATTTGTGTAGAATGTCCGGTCACATTGGTGCGTATAGGTTTTTTCAGACTATAACGCATTAAAAAATGTGTGCAAGATTATAGGGTTATGGCTTCTTGCCGTAACTGATTGAAAGTATAGTGAACGTTGACGTCTGTGAAGGCGACACTCGAGGTTGCTCAATGAGCGAGAAGTTACAGAAAGTCTTAGCGCGTGCCGGCCACGGTTCGCGTCGTGAAATCGAAACCATGATTGAAGCAGGGCGCGTTAGCGTTGACGGCAAAATCGCCAAATTGGGCGATCGTGTCGAGGTGATTCAGGGGATGAAAATCCGCTTGGATGGCCACGTTGTTTCGATTAAAGAGTCTGAAGAGGCGGTGTGCCGGGTTCTGGCCTATTATAAGCCGGAAGGTGAACTTTGTACGCGTAGCGATCCAGAAGGCCGGCCAACCGTATTTGACCGTTTGCCAAAACTACGTGGTTCACGTTGGGTTGCTGTTGGCCGTCTGGATGTCAATACATCCGGTTTGTTGCTGTTTACCACCGATGGTGAATTGGCAAACCGTCTGATGCACCCAAGCCGGGAAGTTGAGCGTGAGTACGCAGTGCGGGTGTTTGGTCAGATTGATGACGATAAAGTCAAGCAACTGAGCCGTGGCGTTCAGTTGGAAGATGGCCCAGCGGCGTTCCGTACCATCAGTTTCCAAGGCGGCGAAGGCCTCAATCAGTGGTATAACGTAACGCTGACCGAAGGCCGTAACCGTGAAGTGCGTCGTTTGTGGGAAGCGGTCGGTGTGCAGGTAAGTCGCTTGATCCGCGTACGTTATGGCGATATCAACCTGCCGAAAGGCATTCCGCGCGGTGGTTGGACAGAGCTGGATCTTCCCGCGATCAATTACCTGCGTGAGTTGGTGGAGCTACAACCGGAAACCGTCAGTAAATTGCCGGTGGAACGTGAGCGTCGCCGCGTTAAAGCGAATCAGATTCGCCGTGCGGTAAAACGTCACAGCCAAGTGACGACGGGCCGCCGCGGTGCGTCAGGTGCTAAGCCAGCCAGCAAGGGCGGCAAGCCAAGCACCCGTAAATAAGCCCCATCAGCAGCCGTGTTAACGCGGCTGCTGTCTCACCAATCAATTCCCTGTTGCGCCTTAATACCTGCATCAAATGCGTGCTTCACTGGACGCATCTCGGTTACGGTATCCGCCAGTTCTAACACATCACGGTGGCAGCCCCGCCCGGTGATAATCACCGTTTGATGAGCTGGGCGCTGTGCCAGCGTCGTCAGCAAGTCTTGCAGATCAAGATAACCGTAACTCACCATATAGGTTAGTTCGTCCAGCACCACCAAATCCAATGCGTGATCGGCCAGCATACGTTTGCCATGTTGCCATACCGCTTGGCAGGCTTCGGTGTCGCTCTGCTTATTTTGTGTTTCCCAAGTAAAACCGGTAGCCATAACTTGGAATTCAACGCCATGCTGTTGCAGCAGGTTCTTCTCACCGTTCGGCCATTCACCTTTGATGAATTGGATAACGCCTGCCTGCATACCGTGGCCAACCGCACGCGTCACCGTACCAAAAGCTGCCGTGGTTTTGCCTTTACCATTACCGGTGAACACCATCAATAAGCCCTTTACATCTTGCGCGGCAGCGATACGGGCATCGACCTGTTCTTTCAGCCGTTGTTGGCGTTGTTGGTGACGATCGTCGGTCATGGGGCATTCTCCTATTCGGCAGCGCCAGGTTTGCGGTTAGGTTGTGCGTCAAAGCTCATACCTGTTTTACGACGGCTATCGTCGCCCATTAAATACAGATACAGCGGCATAATATCAGCCGGGGTTTTCAGTTTGCTCTTGTTTTCATCGGGGAACGCACTTGCCCGCATTTTAGTACGTGTTCCCCCCGGATTGATGCAGTTAACCCGCAAGTTTTGACTTTTATACTCTTCAGCTAAGACTTGCATCATGCCTTCGGTAGCAAATTTTGACACGGCATAAGCGCCCCAATTTGCGCGGCCAGTACGCCCCACGCTTGAAGTAGTAAAGATTAGTGAACCCGCGTTTGATTTTAGCAGCAGCGGTAGCAATGCCTGTGTCAACATGAACGTTGCATTGACGTTAACCTGCATTACCGAGTTCCACATGGTCATTGAAATCTCTGCCATTGGCACGATGTCACCTAACAGCCCGGCGTTATGAAGAACACCGTCAAGGCGGGGCACCTTTTTAGCTAACAGCTCAGCCAACTGTTGGCATTGCTCCGGGGTGGTATGCAACAAATCCAAGGTAAAGGTCAGCGCTGGGGCGCCGCCGAGTTTGGCTATTTCGTCCTGCACGGCCTGTAGCTTGCTTTCGGTGCGACCGAGTAGTATCAACTGTGCGCCGAAACGGGCATAAGTGAGCGCCGCTTCTCGGCCAATGCCGTCACCCGCGCCGGTGACTAAAATGATGCGCCGATCGAGCAGATCGTGTTTTGGGTTGTAATGCACAATAATTCCTCGCGCCGAGATGGCCAATTTTCTATTTGCTTCGCAAAAATCCAGCAATAAGTAGTAGGCCAGAAACAGGAGCTAAGGCTCGACCGTCAGACAGGCCTACAGCGAATGGCGTACATCAATTTGATAAATAATGGGTGTTATATGCCTGAAATGGATCGTGTTTTCAATAAATAGCCGGTCAAAACGGCATTAATGGTAACAAAAACGGAACAATCCCAGCACGATTGCACATTATTCGCGCCATGGGCACTGGTAACGACATTTACTGTGTTTTGTGCACAAGTGAGGTTTGGGTGACTAACCCAACATGGAGTTTCATTTGAACGTCATGATAGCGAATTGTCATTTAGCCGCGACAACAGCCGCATCGGTTAGCTAGAATGAACAAAGTTTTACTAACAACCTGTAAATAAAGGCGGAATCTGTGGAGTTTATATCTATTTACGGCCTGTTTTTGGCTAAGGTTGCCACGGTGGTGATCGCCATCGCTGCACTTGCGTTGCTGGCGGTCAGTTTAGGGCAACGTAAAAGCCAACAAAAAGGGGAACTGCAACTGACCGATTTGGGTGAGCAGTATCGTGAAATGCAGCGTGACATGCGCTTGGCCCGCATGGGAGAGGCAGAGCAAAAAATTTGGAGTAAACAATTCAAGAAGCAGACTAAAGCGGATGAAAAGCGCCAGAAGCAGCGTGCCAAATCCGGCGCGGCACAAATGACCAAGCCGTGCCTGTATGTTTTAGACTTCAAAGGCAGCATGGATGCGCATGAGGTGACCGCGTTGCGTGAGGAAATCTCGGCGGTGCTGGCAGCGGCTACGGCGGAAGATGAAGTGTTGCTACGCCTAGAAAGTCCCGGCGGCGTAGTACACGGCTATGGCCTGGCTGCGTCACAATTAGAGCGTTTGCGTAAAAGTGGCATTCGTCTGACGGTGGCGGTAGACAAAGTGGCTGCCAGCGGGGGATATATGATGGCCTGTGTGGCTGACCGTATTGTCGCCGCTCCGTTTGCGATTATCGGTTCTATCGGCGTGGTCGCGCAAATCCCTAACTTCCATCGTTTGTTAAAAAAGAATGATATTGATATGGAATTGCATACGGCAGGGCAGTTCAAACGTACGTTGACACTGTTCGGTGAGAATACTGAGCAAGGGCGCGAAAAATTCCGGGAAGATCTTAACGAAACGCACGAATTATTCAAGCAGTTCGTCTACCAGCAACGTCCTTCACTGGATATTGAAAGTGTCGCGACAGGCGAACATTGGTTCGGTACGCAAGCCAAAGAAAAAGGCTTAATTGATGAGGTTGGTACCAGTGATGATGTGGTGATCGCCGGGATGGAAAGCCATGAAGTGGTCGGTGTACGTTATACCCAACGTAAACGTCTGATCGATCGTTTTACCGGCAGTGTGGCGGAAAGCGCCGATCGTCTGCTATTACGCTGGTGGCAACGCGGAGAAAAACCGCTGTTGTGAGCCCCAAACGGCGGGTGCTGTTCAGGTAGCATTATTTTGTCAGATATTCGGGGAGGGGGCTGGTGAGCCATGCGTCAAATGTGAAAATACGGCGAACCAACCGTGTCAGGGGGGAGTTCCCCTGACAACCTGGCCTGTCTTTCACGTACCAGCGCGATGGGCAATTTCTTGCTCAGCTTACCCGATTTATTTACGCTAAGATCCGGCGTTAAAGCCGTCCAGATTTAACTGAGCGGCTTTAGGTATTAATCGACTAAATGGTATTTTTCAGACAACACATGTGCCAAGTGTTTAAACATATTAAACACCGCAGTTGTTTTAGCGGTCGGCAATCCTTCAGCATCTAAAAAAAATTCACCACGGAAAACTAAAACCCCACTCTTTTGTTCAACGTCGGTGGCAATCATGCCGTGAAGATAATCGTCGTGTTGGCGAATGATATTATTAGCTTCCTCAAGCAGCGCTTGACGGGTGATGGGGGATGTATTACTGCGCATTTATTACTCTCCACAAAATCGTGTTTGCATTCTAACGCGTGTTCGCTTTTATCCGCAAATTAGCTAAGGTTTTTTTACCTTCATGGCGGCTAGGTGTTAGCCGCAGTTGGCGAAATCATGCTTTCCGTGCTAATTAGGTTGCGTGGCGTTATTTATCAGGTAGAGTGTGGGATTTTGCGGCGCTAGGTGGAAGATTTTGTTTACGCCGTCAATGGAGTAACGCGTTTCTCTAAGCGCGTAGTCTGCATTAAACGTTTGCATAATTAACGAGTTGCGTTTGCGTTGTACAGTTAAGCAGCCAACAGAAAAAAATCTGTTGATCTCTAGCCAGACTGCCGCAATATAAAAAAGAGACATGAAATGCTGCGGTACAACGCGCTAAAAGACTTCTTTTTAGAAGAAATAAATTAGGTAAAGGTAAATATGGGTAAAGCTCTCGTAATAGTTGAGTCCCCGGCAAAAGCCAAAACTATTAATAAATATTTGGGAAGTGACTACGTGGTGAAGTCCAGCGTCGGTCATATCCGTGATTTGCCGACCAGTGGCTCAGCCAGCAAAAAGAGCGCTGACTCAACCGAAGACAAAGCCAAGAAAAAAGTTAAGAAAGATGCAACGACGGCGCTGGTTAATCGAATGGGCGTCGATCCTTATCATGGTTGGAAAGCGCATTATGAAATCCTGCCAGGTAAAGAAAAAGTTGTCGCCGAGTTAAAATCGTTAGCGGAAAATGCTGACCATATTTATCTCGCAACGGACTTGGACCGCGAAGGGGAAGCCATAGCTTGGCACCTGCGGGAAGTGATCGGCGGTGACGATGCGCGCTTTAGTCGCGTGGTGTTTAACGAAATCACCAAAAATGCGATTCAACAGGCATTTAAGGCGCCTGGCGAACTGAATATCGACCGGGTGAATGCTCAACAGGCGCGTCGTTTTATGGACCGCGTGGTGGGCTATATGGTCTCGCCATTGCTGTGGAAGAAAATTGCGCGCGGTCTTTCCGCAGGGCGTGTTCAGTCCGTTGCGGTACGGCTGGTGGTGGAGCGTGAGCGCGACATCAAAGCCTTTGTGCCGGAAGAGTATTGGCAACTACACGCCGATCTGCTGGCAGCGAATGAAACCGCGCTGCAGATGGAAGTGACCCATGCGCACGGCAAACCCTTCAAACCGGTTAATCGTGAACAAACGCATGCGGCGGTGGCATTACTCGAGAAAGCCCGTTATACGGTGCTCGATCGTGAAGACAAACCGACCAGTAGTAAGCCAGGTGCGCCGTTTATTACCTCTACGCTGCAACAGGCGGCCAGTACGCGTCTGAGCTTTGGGGTGAAGAAAACCATGATGATGGCACAGCGCTTGTATGAAGCGGGCCACATCACGTACATGCGTACCGATTCCACCAATTTGAGCCAAGACGCCCTGAATATGGTGCGCGGTTATATTGGTGATAACTTCGGCGACAAGTATTTGCCGGAAGCGGCTAACCATTACAGCAGTAAAGATAACTCGCAGGAAGCGCACGAAGGGATTCGTCCTTCAGATGTGAACGTGGTGGCTGAGCAGTTGAAAGATATGGAAGCCGATGCGCAAAAGCTGTATCAACTGATCTGGCGCCAGTTTGTCGCCTGTCAAATGATGCCGGCGCAATATGATTCCACGACATTGACCGTTAAAGCGGGTGATTATCAACTGCGTGCTAAAGGGCGTACCCTGCGCTTTGACGGCTGGACCAAGGTGATGCCTGCGCTACGCAAAGGCGATGAAGATCGTACATTACCGTTTGTGGAAATCGGTAGTGAACTGGATCTGCAACAGTTGCTGCCAAGCCAGCACTTCACTAAGCCACCGGCGCGTTATAGTGAAGCGTCGTTGGTAAAAGAGTTAGAAAAACGCGGCATCGGTCGTCCTTCAACCTATGCGTCGATCATATCCACCATTCAGGATCGTGGTTATGTGCGGGTGGAAAGCCGCCGTTTCTATGCTGAAAAAATGGGGGAAATCGTCACTGACCGTCTGGAAGAGAATTTCCGTGAGCTGATGAATTACGACTTCACCGCGCGCATGGAAAATGGCTTGGATCAGGTAGCGAACAACCAGGCTGAATGGAAGGCGGTATTAGACGAATTCTTTGCTGAATTCAGTGAACAACTTGAAACAGCAGAAAAAGATCCGGAAGACGGCGGGATGCGCCCGAACCAGATGGTGATGACCAGCATTGATTGCCCGACGTGCGGTCGTCAAATGGGAATTCGTACTGCCAGCACGGGCGTGTTCCTCGGTTGTTCTGGTTATGCATTACCGCCGAAAGAGCGCTGCAAAACCACCATAAATCTGGTGCCTGAAGAGGAAGTGCTCAACATCCTCGAAGGGGACGACGCGGAAACCAATGCGTTGCGTGCTCGCCGCCGCTGCCAAAAATGTGGCACAGCGATGGACAGTTACTTAATCGATAATCAACGTAAGTTGCATGTGTGCGGTAATAACCCTGCCTGTGACGGTTATGATATCGAGGAAGGTGAGTTCCGGCTGAAAGGCTATGATGGCCCGGTAGTGGAGTGTGATAAGTGTGGTTCTGAAATGCACCTGAAGATGGGGCGTTTCGGTAAATACATGGGTTGCACCAACGAGAATTGTAAAAACACCCGCAAAATCCTGCGTAATGGCGACGTTGCTCCACCGAAGGAAGATCCGGTTCCGTTGCCAGAGTTGCCGTGTGAGAAATCTGACGCCTACTTTGTGCTGCGCGATGGTGCCGCTGGCGTGTTCCTGGCGGCCAATACGTTCCCTAAATCGCGCGAAACCCGAGCGCCATTAGTGGAAGAGTTGTACCGCTTTAAGGATCGCCTGCCAGAAAAACTGCGCTATTTAGCCGATGCGCCAGTGGCCGATCCGGAAGGTAATAAAACGCTGGTGCGTTTTAGCCGTAAAACTAAGCAGCAATATGTTTCGTCAGAAAAAGACGGTAAAGCGACCGGTTGGACGGCTTTCTTCATTGATGGTAAGTGGGTCGAAGCTAAAAAATAGCCGGTATCGTTAAGGTGATGAAATTGAAAAACCAGCCACATAGTCTGGTTCCAGACTGCTGATAAAGCCCATTATTAGGGAAAGCGTGGCGGTGGGGTCGTAGTGGCGTAAGCCACCGGAGTGTCCCTCGCTACGCTAGGCCCGGGTATCTCGGGACATCAGGCGACTTCGTCATTAAGCTCAAACCAGCCACATAGGCTGGTTTTTTTATGCCCGGTGCGGGCAACGCGGGATAAAATCATGGAATTTTGTGTTATGCCGCGAGCAACGTTGATAGTCGTACGAAATAATCGTTATCATACTGTGACGGGGATCTATACTTGAAGTTGTAGCGTGATATAGTGGTTATATAAAATTATTTTTTATAGTTAAAAATTATTAGCAACAGCGTATTCTTCTGCATCTGGGTGAACATTGTGTCTATAGCTCGTTAATCTCTTAGCATTTCGGGCGTCACCGATATACCTGATTGCGGCCAGATCGCAGTGTTTAACCTAGGACGGTATAAGATATGAAATTGCAGCAGCTTCGTTACATCGTGGAAGTGGTTAATCACAATCTGAATGTGTCATCGACGGCGGAGGGGCTTTATACCTCTCAACCCGGTATCAGCAAACAGGTGCGAATGTTGGAAGATGAATTAGGTATCCAGATTTTTGCACGCAGCGGTAAGCACCTGACACAGGTAACGCCAGCGGGTCAAGAGATCATCCGTATCGCTCGCGAAGTGCTTTCCAAAGTTGATGCAATTAAAGCCGTGGCCGGTGAACATACTTATCCTGACAAGGGCACGCTGTACGTGGCGACCACGCATACGCAAGCGCGTTACGCCTTGCCAAACGTCATTAAAGGTTTTATTGACCGTTATCCGCGCGTGTCGCTGCACATGCATCAGGGCTCGCCAACGCAGATTGCCGAAGCCGTTGCTAAAGGCAACGCCGATTTTGCCATTGCCACTGAAGCGCTGCATCTTTACGATGATTTGATTATGCTGCCGTGCTACCACTGGAATCGCGCAGTGGTAGTGAAACCCGATCATCCTTTAGCAGGAAAGAGCCATATCACCATTGAAGAGTTGGCCGAGTACCCAATAGTGACTTACACTTTCGGTTTCACTGGCCGCTCCGAGCTAGATACGGCGTTTAACCGTGCAGGCTTGACGCCGCATATCGTCTTTACCGCGACGGATGCCGATGTCATCAAAACCTACGTGCGTTTAGGACTGGGTGTTGGGGTGATTGCCAGCATGGCAGTTGATCCGCTCCAAGATCCCGATTTAGTGACCGTCAATGCGCGAGATATTTTCACCCATAGCACCACGAAAATCGGTTTTCGCCGTAGCACTTTCTTACGAAGCTACATGTATGATTTCATCCAGCGTTTTGCGCCACATTTGACGCGTGATGTCGTCGATACCGCCGTTGCACTGCGCTCGAATGAAGACATCGAAGCGATGTTCAAGGACATTTCGCTGCCGGAAAAATAAGTCCTCTATCCTTAGGGGCGTACGCGCCCCTGAAGACAATACCACTGTTGCCGAAACAACCGTACCTACCTCACTGATTTGGCTTCCTTATTCCCCAGGCTAGGTCAAAAATTTTGCTATTTTGATTAAAATAGCGTCATGTTGCCCCCCATTCTTATTCATCACTTTTTTCTATCGCTGTGATCAAAACGTGTTGTTATCAAAACGTTATCGTATGTTTGTGTTATCTTTAACTAAGACCTCAGTGATTACCCTGTTTTATATCTCTCATTCAATTATTCAGCGTTAATCACTCTGAATAAGGGCTGCATAAAGTCAGTAACGTTGTGAACGATCGAGAACATAGGTGATAGTCATGTTTTGACGTCAGCAACTGTCACTCACCCAAAGGCAGAATCCAGGATGGTGGATATAGGAAAATAAAAAATGGAGGAGCTATGTCGTCCAATCTTCGTGAAGCGAGTAGGGATAAGCTAGTCGTACTGAATAGTGAATATCATTATTACAGTCTGCCGCTCGTGGCCAAGCAGCTAGGTGATATTGGCCGGCTGCCCAAATCCATGAAAGTGTTATTAGAGAATCTGCTGCGCCATGTCGATGGTGACACCGTGCAGGAAGAGGATTTAAAAGCCCTTGTCGGTTGGTTGCAAACTGGGCATGCCGATCGCGAAATTGCCTATCGTCCTGCGCGTGTTTTGATGCAGGATTTCACTGGCGTACCGGCCGTCGTCGATCTGGCTGCAATGCGAGAAGCGGTACAAAGACTGGGAGGGGATGTTGAGCAGGTGAATCCGCTGTCGCCGGTCGATTTAGTGATTGATCACTCGGTTACCGTTGACGAATTTGGCGACGATCACGCTTTTGATGAAAACGTGCGTATTGAAATGGCACGCAATCATGAGCGTTATACCTTTCTACGTTGGGGGCAACAGGCCTTTAACCGTTTCCGCGTGGTGCCGCCGGGTACCGGTATTTGCCATCAGGTCAATCTGGAATATCTTGGTCAGACGGTGTGGCATAGTGAAGAGAACGGCAAGCAGATTGCCTATCCAGATACGTTGGTGGGGACGGACTCTCACACCACAATGATTAACGGTCTGGGGATACTCGGATGGGGGGTCGGGGGCATTGAAGCGGAGGCCGCGATGCTGGGCCAGCCAGTGTCGATGCTGATCCCGGATGTGGTGGGATTTAAGCTCACCGGAAAGCTGCGTGAAGGCATCACCGCCACCGACCTGGTGTTGACCGTGACACAAATGCTACGTAAACACGGCGTAGTGGGTAAGTTTGTTGAGTTTTATGGTGACGGGTTGGCGCAGTTACCGCTCGCCGATCGTGCCACCATCGCTAATATGGCACCGGAATATGGGGCGACCTGCGGTTTCTTCCCTGTTGACGATGTCACCTTAGATTATCTGACGCTGAGCGGACGCAGTGAAGAGCAAATCGCACTGGTAGAGGCTTATGCCAAAGCTCAGGGCATGTGGCGAGAACCCGGCGATGAACCGGTATTTACCAGCACGTTAGCGTTGGATATGTCGTCGGTTGAGGCGAGCTTGGCCGGGCCAAAACGGCCGCAAGATAGGGTGGCACTGTCAGGTGTTCCGCGCGCGTTTGCTGCGGCGACCGAGTTGGACATCAATACGGGCAAGAAAAAAGCCGACTCCGTCACGTTCATATTAGATGGGCAATCGCACCAGCTAAAAGAGGGCGCAGTGGTGATTGCGGCGATTACTTCCTGTACCAATACCTCTAATCCCAGCGTGATGATGGCAGCAGGTTTGCTGGCGAAAAATGCCGTGGAAAAAGGGTTAAAGGTGAAACCGTGGGTGAAAACCTCACTGGCACCTGGCTCCAAAGTGGTTACCGATTATTTTGACAGTGCTAAGTTGACGCCTTACTTGGAAAAGCTGGGTTATAACCTGGTGGGGTACGGATGTACTACCTGCATTGGTAACTCAGGGCCATTACCGGAACCCATAGAGTCAGCGATTAAAGACGGCGATCTGACGGTGGGGGCAGTGCTATCTGGTAACCGTAACTTCGAGGGGCGGATTCATCCGCTGGTAAAAACTAACTGGTTGGCCTCACCGCCGTTGGTGGTGGCATACGCGTTGGCTGGTACCATGGCATTGGACCTAAGCACTGATGCTTTGGGAACCGATAAAGAGGGTAAGCCGGTTTATCTGAAGGATATCTGGCCGAGTAATATTGACATCGCCAAGGCCGTGGAAGAAGTACGAACAGAGATGTTCCATAAGGAGTACGGTGAAGTGTTTGACGGTGATGAGGCTTGGCAATCCATTCATGTCACGGGTTCGGCCACCTATCCATGGCAGGAGGATTCTACTTATATCCGCCATTCACCGTTCTTTAATACCATGCAAGCGAAGCCGGATACGGTCAAAGATATTCATGCCGCGCGTATTCTGGCAATGCTTGCCGATTCCGTCACCACCGACCATATTTCACCGGCAGGGAGTATCAAGGTTGATAGCCCGGCAGGGCGCTATTTGCGCGAACACGGTGTTGATGTTAGCGCGTTTAACTCTTATGGCTCGCGTCGCGGTAACTATGAAGTCATGATGCGTGGCACCTTTGCGAACATTCGTATCCGCAACGAGATGGTTCCCGGCGTGGAGGGCGGAGTGACGCGTCATATTCCTTCGCAAGATGAGATGTCGATTTATGACGCCGCGATGCGTTACCAGCAAGAGCAGGTTCCGCTGGCCGTGATTGCAGGCAAGGAATACGGTTCCGGTTCAAGCCGTGACTGGGCGGCGAAAGGGCCGCGATTGCTGGGGGTACGCGTAGTGATTGCTGAATCCTTTGAACGTATTCACCGTTCTAATCTGATTGGTATGGGGATCCTGCCACTGGAATTTCCGCAGGGTGTTACGCGTAAGACGCTGGGGCTACGCGGTGATGAACAGATCAGCGTCAGTGGGTTACAGGATCTGAAGCCCAGCCAAACGGTCCCAGTCCATATTACCTATGCAGACGGCCGCGAAGAGGTCGTGAACACCCGTTGCCGTATTGATACCAACACGGAACTGACTTACTACAAAAATGATGGCATTTTGCATTATGTCATCCGCAAAATGCTTTAACACAAAAGGGCACCGTTATGGTGCCCTAATTGTTGCTGTCGGCGTTTACTGTTTATCCAGCAAATGCCCCATTTTAGCGGCCTTGGTTGCCAGATAGCGTTCATTCTTTGGGTTACGCCCAACGATCAATGGCACACGTTCGGTAATATTGATGCCTGCTTCTGTCAGGATCTCAACCTTTTTGGGATTATTGGTGAGTAAACGTACGGCATCGACGCCAAGCAGTTTAAACATATCGGCACATAAGGTGAAATCACGCTCGTCGGCGGCAAAACCGAGCTGGTGATTGGCCTCAACGGTATCGGCACCTTTATCTTGCAAAGCATAAGCGCGGATTTTGTTGAGCAAACCGATGTTACGGCCTTCCTGACGGTGATACAGCAGAATACCGCGCCCTTCTTCGGCAATGTGCTCCAGTGCCGCCTCCAGTTGGAAACCGCAGTCGCAACGCAGGCTGAATAACGCATCACCGGTTAAGCATTCTGAGTGTACCCGCGAGAGCACTGGCATATCGCCAGTAATATCACCGAAAACCAATGCCAGATGATCGTGCCCGGTGGCTAACTCTTCAAATCCCACCATTAGGAAATCGCCCCAAGGTGTCGGCAGTTTAGCCTCTGCCACCCGTTTAAGCTGCATGTTACTCTCCACAAACCTAGTCGATTCAATCGCTGCCCCGCATGGTACGTCCGGCTTGCTCGCCTGACCAGCACTAAACGCGTTGTCGCAAATTGCATTTCATGATTATCGACTATTTTGCCATAACTTCTTGCTCAGTGGTGCTCAGCAAACCAGCATCCACGTCTATCACTGCAATTGATATATAGTCTGTTTAGTATTTAGCGTGATGTAGAGAGTACAAGATTGTTACACTGTCTGCCGGGCTGCAAAAGAGGAGGGAACATGTTTGAGATAGCGAAACGCACGGCTGGCGGCGCGATTGTGCTACTGCTCATGCCGATAGCAATGTGGGCATCTGGTTGGCTGTGGCAACCAGGCGCGGATGATGCCCTGCTGAAGCCCCTGTTTTGGCTGACAGAAACGGTGACATCGCCGTGGGGTATTATCACCAGCGTGGTGTTGTCCGCTTGGTTTCTTTGGTGTTTACGTTTTCGTTTGAAACCGGCGATTGGGCTTTTTGTGCTGCTTTCAGCGGCCATTCTCATTGGACAAGGCGTCAAATCCTTAATAAAAGAAAGAGTGCAGGAACCACGGCCGTTTGTCATGTGGTTGGAACAACAGCACGGCGTTGATCCGACGTACTTTTATTCATTACATCGTAATCAGCGCAGCGCGTTGGTGATGACACAATTGCAGGATCAAGCACGGGTGCCAGAATGGTTACGTAAACACTGGCAGTTCGAAACCGGTTTCGCATTCCCATCTGGGCATACTCTGTTTGCCGCCAGTTGGGCGTTGCTCGGTGTCGGTTTGCTGTGGCCGCGCCGCCATTATAAAACGGTGGTCGTACTCATGGTGTGGGCGACAGGCGTCATGGGCAGCCGCTTACTGCTGGGTATGCATTGGCCACGCGATCTGGTCATGGCGACGGTAATCAGCTGGTTGCTAGTGACCCTAGCGTGCTGGCTAGCTCAGCGCTGGTTCGGCCCACTGACACCACCACGGGAAGAGCAACAAGAAATTGCGCAGAAGAAACCGCAATAAGCCTATCCAAGGGCGTCATAACCAATGACGCCTAACTCACGCACGCTCAGCATGAGCTTGAGGTGTTTGGGCCGCCCTATGCGTACCCCATTGCATTTTCTTATTTTGCCCCCATCTTTACCTACAAATGTGTGCTTTTGAGAAGCTTTCTCATTAATTTAAACCGGGGCGTCGTTTATCGCCGAATATGTCAGCATCTCTCTGGATTTATCACACTTCAGGGTTTCCCTGCTACGATTGGAAATGCTAACTTAATGGTTAGGGACGCCTCGTATGGGCATGATTCATCCGATTAACTCGGCATTGCGGGAAAGAATGTGAAATATTTACTTATTTTTTTGCTGGTTCTGGTCATCTTCGTGATTTCAGTCACATTGGGAGCGCATAACGATCAGCTCGTGACATTTAACTACTTAGTCGCGCAGGGCGATTTTCGGGTATCTACGTTACTGGCGGCGTTGTTTGGCACGGGATTCGTACTCGGATGGATTATTTGCGGATTGTTTTATCTGCGCACGCGTATTGCATTGGGGCGTGCTGAGCGTAAAGTCAAAAGACTGGAACTGCAGATTGAATCGCCTAGCGCGTCGGCGACTCAGCCCGTTGTCAGCAAGGAATAACCTTCTATGTTAGAGCTGCTGTTTCTGTTGCTGCCCATCGCTGCCGCTTATGGCTGGTACATGGGGCGCAGAAGTGCTCAGCAGGATAAACAGCAAGAAGCGAATCGTCTTTCGCGTGAGTACGTGGCCGGGGTGAACTTTTTGCTTTCCAACCAGCAAGATAAAGCGGTTGATCTGTTCCTCGATATGTTGAAAGAGGACAGTAATACTGTGGAAGCGCACCTGACGTTGGGTAACCTGTTCCGTTCGCGTGGCGAAGTCGATCGCGCTATCCGTATCCATCAGGCTTTGATGGAAAGTGCCTCTCTTACTTTTGAACAGCGTTTGCTTGCCGTGCAACAGCTTGGTCGTGATTACATGGCGGCAGGCCTTTACGATCGTGCTGAAGACATGTTTAGCCAATTGACCGACGAAACCGATTTTCGGGTTTCCGCGTTGCAACAACTGCTGGTTATTCATCAGGCGACCAGTGACTGGCAAAAGGCTATTGATGTCGCTGAAAGGTTAGTCAAACTCGGTAAAGACAAGCAACGTATCGAAATTGCGCACTTCTACTGCGAACTGGCATTGCAAGCGATGGGCAGCGACGACCTTGATAAAGCGATGACGTTGCTGAAGCGTGCGGCGGCAGCAGATAAGCAATGTGCCCGTGTGTCTATCATGCTCGGGCGTATCTACATGGCGCAGGGCGAGTTCAGTAAAGCGGTGGAATCGCTCAAACAGGTGTTGGTTCAGGATCGTGAACTGGTGAGTGAAACGCTGCCGATGCTGAATGAATGTTATGATCAGTTGCCGCAACTGCAACCAGAGTGGGCCAGTTTTCTCAAACGTTGTGTAGAAGAAAATACTGGAGCAACTGCCGAACTGATGCTGGCCGAAAGTATCGAGCAGTATGAAGGGCGTGATGTGGCACAGATTTATATCAATCGACAGTTACAACGTCACCCTACGATGCGAGTGTTCTATCGTTTGATGGATTATCACTTGGCTGATGCCGAAGACGGTCGAGCTAAAGAAAGCCTATTATTGCTGCGTGACATGGTGGGTGAACAGATTCGCACTAAGCCGCGCTATCGCTGCCACAAGTGCGGCTTCACCGCGCATTCACTGTATTGGCATTGTCCGTCGTGCCGAGCTTGGGCTTCGGTTAAGCCGATTCGTGGTTTAGATGGGCAGTAAAAACGGGGCGATGATAAGCCCCGTTTAATTTAACTCGCGTTACTTTTTTTTGCCGTTCTTCACGCCAGTTTTTAACAACTGACGCAGTTTTTTCAATTCTTTCTGGCTTAGTGGCTGTTCGATGGCTTCTTCCGTTTCCTGATTATCAATATCGCTGTGGTGCAGGTTGGCAGATTTTTTTGCGGCGGCTTTATCGGAAGGCGTTGTGGCTACAACGCTGCTCTCCAAACGCTGACAGACCTCAGCACTCAATGAGTGCTGGTTTTCCAGCGCTGCGGCTTTAATTTTCTCTTTCAATTCCAGCGGAATTTTAATGGTCAGTGTCGATATCTCGCTCATTTTGCAGCCTTTACGGATTAGGAGAATTCCAACCTAAGCCAGTAACTATCCATTGTCTAGTGTGTAATAAAAAATTAATATTATTGCAACAAGGTGTGCGAAGGAGACGAACGCGTAAATGGGGATAGGGCCCAGCGAACTGAGCCCAAGAACGAAATGATTATTTGTAGATTACGGCTGTGCCGTGCATCAGATTATTTCCCGATGTTGAGGTGATGCGGTAACCATTTGCGCCTTGTGCTTCTGCTTTGGCCGCCAGTTTAGCCTCTAAGCCGCTTAACGTCGTGGCATGGCCTGCAGAAACCACGCCCACGGCGGTCAAGCTTTCAGCCTGCTGCAGATCGATCTGCTCAGCAGCGAAGGTAGAGAAAGAGGTGATGGCCATTACGCTAGCTGCTGCAAAATATTTGATGCTTTTCATGAGTGACTCCAGTCATTTTAATTAGTTTGGAAGCGGCTTGCTTCCGATGAGTTAAATGATATACCAGCCAGAAAAGATTAAAATCGGAGACTCTTGAGTATCTCATTCAAAATTTTTGATTAATAATTTACCCATCTTTACGGCACTTTACGCCGTGTCAGATAAGTAACTCATGGTTTTTTGACGTTAAATGACGCAGCCTGCGTTTAACATTACGTAGCTAGCAGGGTGCGTCTTGGCTGGGATTTCGCTCGGCCGGCATGTAGAATGCGGCGGTCGAGTTTACGGGTGATGTCCATCCATATCCAACTTATAGAAGGGTGAAGAAATGAAGTCGGAAAATGAAACTAATAACAACGGGTTAAACTCATCTCCGATTATCGTTGCGCTGGATTACGCCGATAAAAACGCGGCATTGGCCTTTGCCGATCGTATTGATCCGCAGGACTGTCGTTTAAAAGTGGGCAAAGAAATGTTTACCTTGTTTGGGCCGCAATTAGTGCGTGACCTACACGAACGGGGTTTTGACGTATTTCTCGATTTGAAATTCCACGATATTCCTAACACAACTGCGCGGGCAGTGGCGGCGGCAGCGGAGCTGGGCGTATGGATGGTTAACGTTCATGCCAGCGGCGGTGCGCGCATGATGAGTGCCGCCAAGGAAGCTTTGCAAGCTTACGGCCAGGATGCGCCTTTATTGATCGCGGTGACGGTGCTGACCAGTATGGAGGCGAGTGACTTACCGGGAGTGGGCATCGATCTGAGCCCGGCTGCGCACGCTGAGCGCTTAGCTCGGTTGACGCGTGATTGCGGTCTTGACGGTGTGGTGTGTTCCGCACAAGAGGCTGTGCGTCTAAAACAAGCCTGTGGACAAGCATTCCAGTTGGTCACCCCGGGCATACGTCCTGAAGGCAGCGCAGCCGGTGACCAACGGCGCGTCATGACGCCACAACAGGCGTTGGCGGCGGGCGTGGATTATATGGTGATTGGCCGCCCCATTACGCAGTCTGCCGATCCGGCCGCGGCCTTGGCGTCCATACGTGCTTCATTAAAGTGAGGAATAACTGATGAAGGATAACAATAGCCAGTTAGTCTACTCTACCGACAGCGGGCGTATTAAAACGGAAGAACCTAAGCCACAGCGCGCGAAAGGTGACGGTATTGTACGTATTCAACGTCAAACGAGCGGGCGCAAGGGAAAGGGCGTTTGCCTGATCACCGGTATTGATCTGGACGATGCCGCGTTGGAAAAACTGGCGGCAGAGTTGAAGAAGAAATGCGGTTGTGGCGGGGCAGTGAAAGACGGTGTCATTGAAATCCAAGGTGATAAGCGTGATCTGCTAAAACAGCTGTTGGAAGCCAAAGGCATGAAGGTCAAATTAGCGGGTGGTTGACGAGTTTTCATGCCGCAGCGTAATGCTGCGGCATGATGCATCGTATGGCGAGGGCGTTAGTCCATCGTTTGCAGCAAAAACGACACAAAATTAAAAATAGACCTGAAAACGCTTATGGTTGTTAATACGTCAAAGCATTATCGCTTTTGCCCGCCTGCCTACCGCGGTTTCCACTTTTGGCCGGGTTATTTTCCAACCTGATTGCCAATGATCCCGCCGACCGCTGCCCCACCTAGCGTACCCAACGCGCTGCCATCGGTCAGTACTGCGCCACCGACGGCACCTGCACCCGCACCAATAGCGGTATTACGATCGCGTTTGGACATGTTTGAACAGGCACTCAGTGTAAACGCCAAAGTAATGGCCAGAGCGGCTGTGGCAAAACGTTTATTGATAATCATCATGACTTCTCCTTAGCTTTGGCTATATGGAAGTGCCTTAATTAGTATAGGCATGATCCATCAAATAGGCCTGCTACTCGCACCCATACAGTATCGAAATAAAAACAGGGTATTTTAAAATTAACAGCAATAAATAGGGTTTTACGGCAGTGCTGTTGCCGTCATTCAGTATAAATAGCGAGATAAATATTCACAGGTAAATATTCTTAAATTCCTGCGGGATTCGGAAACGCGGCGCGACTGGCAGTGTGAGCCGGGTTATTCAATGCGCACAATTGCTTTTCCAGCAGAAACCTGCGTGGTCTTTAGCCAGTTTTACCATACCTACCAATGTGGCTGCCTCGGACAATACGTTAAGGATACGTGACTGAGGAAAGCCGATGCTTAGCGAATTAAAACAACAGGTGTTTGAAGCAAACCTGATGCTGCCGCATCATCGTCTGGTGACTTTTACCTGGGGTAACGTCAGCGGTGTTGATCGGCCAAGCGGCTTGATGGTCATCAAACCTTCCGGCGTTGAATATGATGCGATGACGAGCAACGATATGGTGGTGGTGGAGCTTGAGAGCGGCCGGGTGGTCGAGGGCAGTAAAAAGCCGTCCTCCGATACGGATACGCATCGTTTGCTTTACCAACGCTTTTTGGACATTGGCGGTATTGTGCATACCCACTCTCGCCATGCCACAATTTGGGCGCAGGCGGGTCTGGATATTCCTGCCTGGGGCACTACCCATGCCGACTATTTCTATGGCGACATCCCTTGTACCCGTATGATGCGCGATGACGAAATTAACGGTCGCTACGAATGGGAAACGGGGCGGGTGATCGTAGAAACATTCCAAGAGCGGAACTTGGATGCGATGGCGGTTCCCGCCGTATTAGTGCATTCACATGGGCCATTTGCGTGGGGTAATGATGCCGAAAACGCGGTGCATAATGCCGTGGTGCTGGAAGAAATTGCTTATATGGGGATTTTTTCACGTCAGTTGATGCCAGACTTACCGAACATGCAACCAACGCTGCTGGACAAACACTATCTGCGCAAGCATGGCAAAAACGCCTATTACGGCCAATGATGAATAATGGGGCACGGATTAACGTGCCCGACCATCGTTACTCATTAACCAAGTCGTAGTGAATACCTTGCTGTGTAAGCTGCTGTTGATATTCCAGCGGCAAGCGTGAGTCAGTGACTACGCGGTTTATTTGCGTGAGGGGTGCCAATGAGTTGGGCTGAATCTGGCCGAATTTAGTTGAGTCGGTCAAGATAATATTCTCAACGCCTTTCGTCAGTACGGCGTTAACCACGTCGGCACGCATCATATCGCGCCCCGTGAAGCCGGTTTCTGCGTGATAACCGTCAACACCGATAAATGCCTTGCTGAAATGCACCTGCTGAATACACATTCGCGTCAAGGGGCCAACTACGGTCTCGCTTTTCTTCTGATACATGCCGCCCAAGACAATCACATCACAATCTGTTTCTTTAAGCAGGTGAGCGATGTAATGGCTGACGGTAATCAGTGTAATGCGCTTACGCTCGGCCAAATAGCGGGCCAACAATGCGTTAGCGCTGCCGCTTTCAATAAAAATGGTTTCGCCATCATTAACCAGCGAGGCGGCGTATTGCGCCAGCTTTTGCTTGAGCGCGAAATTAGACATCATGCGCGCATCGACATCGTCGCTTTCCAACGCCACCGCAGAGCCGTGCACCCGTTTCAAGTAGCTGCGTTTTTCCAGCAGGTTCAGATCCTGACGGATCGTTACCTCCGACACGCCAGAGGCGCGCGCCAATTCGCTGACGCTGATGCGCCGTCGATCGTTGACCAGTTGCAAAATGGTTTGTTGTCTTGAATTCATAATGACCTGATGTGCGGTTGCGAAAGGGCAACCGCAAAGATAAATTGTTTAAATAGTGTGTTCTGTTCGCGCGATAATATCATTTTGCGCGTCAGGGGATAATGCGGTAAAGAACGCGGAATATCCAGCGACGCGTACCACTAAATCACGATATTGGTCAGGATGCTGTTTTGCTGCCAGCAGGGTTTCGCGCGACACAATATTGTACTGCACGTGCCAGCCGTGGTAAGCCTCAAAGAAGGTGCGCAGCATGAGCATCAGTTTTTCTCGGTCGCGTGGATGCTCTAGCGTTGATGGATTGAGCTTTTGGTTAAGCAGCACACCACCGAGTATCGACGCGGTCGGCAACTTGGATAGCGAGTTGAATACCGCCGTTGGCCCTAAGCGATCGGTACCGGAGGCGGGGCTGGCGCCCTCTGCCAAAGGAGTGTGTGCTTTACGACCGTCAGGCGTTGCCATGGTTGCGGCGCCAAATGGGACGTTGGCGGAAATTGACGAGGTGCCAGCATAATAGGTGCCGCCAATTGGGCCGCGACCAAAGCGGGTGTTGTGATACTGCTTTAATTCGTCGATATAGGTTTGATAGGCTCGTACCAATAATTGATCGACATCATCGACGTCGTTGCCAAATTTCGGCGCCGCGTTAATCAAACGCTGCCGCAGTTGTTCGCCGTCCAACCCGTCGAAGTCATTGGCCAAGGCGGCCGCTAATTGCTGCTGGCTGACCAGGCCTTGTTCAAACACCAGCTTACGCACTGCCGCCAGACTGTTACCAAGATTAGCGATACCGACCTGTAAGCCAGAAACCCAATCATATTTGGCTCCGCCTTGTTTGATACTCTTACCGCGTTCTATGCAGTCATCGACGAGCGCAGAGCAGAGGATATCGTGGGCGTTCTCCTCCAATACGCTATCGACCACACATTCAATCTCAATAGATTTACGGGTGAAATAGCGGATCTGTGTATCCCACGCCGCCAGTATCTGATCAAAATGGGTGAAATTACCCGCTGACAGCGCCCCGGTTTGTGGCAGGAATACCTGCCCGGAGGTGGCATCGCGGCCCTGTTCTAAGGCCGCAAGCATCACTCGGGCGAAATTAATAAAGCTCATGCCGGTGCAGCGATAGCCCCATTTACCGCCGACTGCGGTTTCGATGCAGCCGATCGCCGCGTAGTCGTAGGCATCCGCAGGTGTCACACCGAGTTTGATAAATTCAGGGATAACAATTTCGTCATTATTGAAGGCGGGCATGCCAAAGCCACAGCGGATGACCTGCACACAGGCATCGAGGAAATCATCGCTGATACCGGCGTGATAACGCACGCTGAGATTGGGTTGAGTCGAGCGCAAACGGCCGCAGGACTCTAAAATAGCGTAAGACAAGGGATTAACCGCATCACAAGCAATGCCGTTGTTCAATCGCTGGCCGCCAATGGTGACGTTTTGATACAACGGGCTGCCCGCGGAGGCTTTGGAGTGTGAACCAGAACGAATTTTATTCACTTCCAACAGCTTCAACCAGCAGCTTTGCAACATTTCGATGGCTTGCTCGCGGGGGAGCGTTTGCGTCAGTTCAACGTCACGGCGATACCACGGATAGAGGTATTGATCGAGGCGACCAAATGAAACCGAGTGGCCATTGGATTCAATTTGCAGCACTAATTGGATGAAATAGCACAGTTGTAGTGCCTGCCAGAAGGTTTGTGGCGGCTGGTGGGCGATCAACTCGCAGTTGGCGGCGATGGTTTGCAGCTCTTGCTGACGCCAGCTCCGTGGCTCACTCAGCGCCATTTGGCGTGCTACTGCTGCATAACGCAGAATATGCTCGCTCAACGCTGTCAATGAAATCGCTATCGCTTTCAGAAATTGCTCTTTATGCAGATCGGCCCAATCGGTCAGTTGGATACGACTTCGGCGTTCGTCAACCTTTTCGCGCAATCCATCCAGCCCTTTATCCAACAGAAGAGGGAAATTGATTGCCAGGTGCGCGTCACCCGAGGTCATATTGCCTTCGGCTTTGATGATACCGCTCGCCAGCAACGCCTTTTGCTCATCAGTAAACATGCCATAGCAACGATCTTGTACCGTTTGGCCACGCCACCATGGGCACAACGCGTGCAGCACGGCTTTATCTTCTTCACCGATCGAAAAACCGGCGCCGGGGCGCTCAGAGAGATGGTCAATTTCGCTTTCTATCCAATTGACGGTGTATTCCGGGAACAGGGGAGCCGCGCGTAATTGACTGGCTTGATTGCCCACGATCAGTTCATCGTTTTTGATCCAAATAGTGCGATGCGCCAAATGGTTGGCTAAGGCCAATGCGCGACGTACCGGCAGCGGTTTATCCTGATGCTGTTGATAAGCATCGGTATAATGGCGGGCGCGCTCGGTGCAAACCGGCGGCTTAACGATATGAATCAAGGTATTTTTGTGTGCTTTAATACGTTCAGTTAGGGTGGTGAGATCCAGCGTAGTCATCATGTTATCCTCGCAAAATAGCGGTCAGTCCTTTAACGCTGGCGTAATCTTGCGCATAGGCCAGCAGTTCGGGGTCATCTAATGGCGTTTTGGCGGCGTCATACGGTATGTCGAGTAGTTGATATTTGTTGATACCCAGTGTGTGATACGGCAAAAAGTGGATCTCATCGACGCCAACCTCATCGGCAGCAAAATCGACAAGGCGGCGAACCGAGTGACGGTCAGCGTTAAAATCAGGGATCAGCGGCACGCGTATGATGAGGGGAACGGATGCTGCAGCCAAACGGCGAAAGTTATCCATCACGCGTTTAGCTGAGCCGTTAGTCCACTGCCTGAAGCGCTGTTCATCGACGTGTTTGAGATCGGCCAGCATCAGATCAAGCCAAGGCAGTGAAGGCGCAATGTGTGACCAAGGGATATGCAAGCAGGATTCAACGGCCGTATGGATACCGGCTTGAGCTCCCCGCTTAAGCAGCTCTGCGGCTCGAGCGGGTTGCATGAATGGCTCACCACCGGATAGCGTTAGCCCGCCGCCGCTGCGTTGGTAAAAGGGTTTGTCTCGCAACACGGTATGCATAATTTCGTCAATGTTTACCGCGCTACCGCACACGGTCAGTGCATCCGTTGGGCAACAGCCGGATAATGCGGCATAATCGCTATCAGTAAGCCGATTACGCTGGATGACCAAAGATTCATCACACCAGGCTATGGCCTGTGGCGCACGTGCATGGCACAGTTGGCAGTGCGCCAGACATAACCGCGGGTCGAACAAGATGTCTTGCTGACGTGAACGGCTTTCCGGGTTTTGGCACCATCGGCAGTTCAGTGAACAGCCTTTGAGAAAAATAACGCTGCGAATACCGGGGCCGTCATGGGTCGAATAGCGTTGCACGTTAAAGATCATTCTTCACCCTCTATTTTCTTTCGTAAATTAAAGTGGTTTCGAATGAAATTTGGTTTGATTTTAATCAATCCTTATCCGAATTGATCCCCTATGATGTTGGGAGTTTGAATCCGCCCACAAAGATTCAGGAGTCCGAAATGGAGCTTTACCTCGATACCGCTGATGTCACTGCCGTAAAACGCTTGGCACGTGTGCTGCCACTGCATGGCGTAACGACCAATCCAAGCATTGTGGCGAAAGAAGGAAAACCAATTTGGGAAGTGTTGCCCGCGCTGCGCGATGCGTTAGGCGGCATGGGTAAATTGTTTGCTCAGGTCATGGCGAATGATGCGGAGCGTATGGTGGCCGAAGCCGTATTGCTGCATCAACGAGTGCCAGGTTTGATCGTAAAGATCCCCGCCACCGCAGAAGGGTTGGCGGCAATCAAAAAACTGACAAGCATGTCGATACCAACGCTCGGTACTGCCGTGTATGGCGCGGCACAGGGATTGCTGGCAGCGCTATCGGGAGCCGAATATGTTGCACCTTACATTAATCGCGTAGATGCTCAGGGCGGGGATGGCATTGAGATGGTGCATGAGTTGCAGCAGCTACTGACGCTGCACGCACCGAATGCCAAGGTATTGGCCGCCAGCTTTAAAACCCCGCGTCAGGCGCTGGAGTGTATGCTGGCTGGCTGTCAGTCCTTAACATTGCCCGTCGATGTGGCAGAGCAGTTAATTGCTACCCCGGCGGTTGATGCGGCGGTGGCAAAATTTGAGCAAGACTGGCAAGGGGCGTTCGGCACTAATGTACTGAGTTAGCGCAATGGATGATGATTGAAGGCGGCCTTGAGCCGCCTTTTTTACATGCGCAATAGAGTGTAACAACCCGATGTTAGAACCTGCGCCAATATATCTTGGCGATGCAGTAATGCGGCATTATTTTTTGGCTTTAATCTTCCTGTCACTATTAATTATTTAATTTAAACCGGTCTACATCATGCAAACTTACCGTTAGTGACGACTCTCGCTGATTAACTTAATTTTGTTACCTGTGCATGGCAGCGAAGCAAACAATCCTTGTGATATATACCTTAATCAGACGCGTCAATAAATCGTGATGTTCTCTAACACGGCTATGAGTTGGATAATGAAAACAGCCTAAAACACTGCAGCTGAATTATGACGGCTCTAGTAATTTAGCTGATTGAGAAAGTAATTTCTTGGTGAAATAGATTAAATATATAAGGACGTTTATATGACCAATAAAGATTTCGCTGATTATTCTTCACAGTTGATCACAATTCGACATGATATACACCAGCACCCTGAATTAGGTTTTGAAGAACATCGCACTAGCGATATTGTTGCTGATTATTTGACGTCTTGGGGGTATGAAGTACATCGTGGGTTAGCGGGAACGGGCGTAGTTGGCACCCTTAAAGTCGGCGGTGGTAATAAGCGTCTTGGGTTACGTGCTGACATGGATGCTTTGCCGATTTTAGAAAACAACGGCAAGCCTTGGGTCAGCACAGTGCCGAAAAAAATGCACGCTTGCGGACATGATGGCCACACCACCATGTTGTTGGGGGCAGCGCGCTATCTGGCGCAAACGCGAAATTTCGATGGTACGCTGCATCTGATCTTTCAACCTGCTGAGGAGATGCTGCGCGGTGGTGCGGTCATGGTTGAACAAGGGTTGTTTGATCTGTTCCCCTGTGACGCAATTTTTGCCATGCATAACATGCCCGGTATGGCTGAAGGTGAGTTTTTTTTCCGACCGGGTTCTTTTATGGCATCAATGGATGAATATGCCATCACGGTGCAGGGATGCGGTGGGCATGGCGCCGTTCCGCATCTGACGATTGATCCGGTCGTGGTTGCCTCACACATCACTGTCGCGCTGCAAAGTATCGTTTCACGCAATATCGATCCCCTTGAGGCAGCGATTATCACCGTGGGCAGTATCCAGGCGGGTGAGGCGGCGAATGTCATTCCCGATCGTGCCGAAATGAAGCTTAGCGTGCGAGCATTAAAGGGTGAGGTACGCGCTAAGTTACGCCAGCGTATACTGGCATTAGTGAAGGCGCAGGCGGAGAGTTTTGGTGCTAGCGCTGAGGTCAATCATGTAAACGGTGCGCCGGTATTGGTCAACGATGAGGCGATGACCCATTTCGCCTATACCGTTGCCGTTGAACAGTTTGGCGCCGAACGTGCTCACAACGACACGAAGCCGCTGATGGGAAGTGAAGATTTCGCTTTTATGCTTGATGCGCATCCACAAGGGAGTTATTTGATTATCGGTAATGGAAATGAGAAGGGCGGGTGCATGGTTCATAATCCCGGTTATGATTTTAATGACCGATGCCTCGTGCCGGGTTGTCAGTATTGGTGCGCCTTAGTTGAGGCTTTTTTGAAAAAATAGTGGGCGGAAACAATCTGCAGATGTGATACCGCGGGCAATTTGTCAGTCGTCTCCGGGGGATGCGCCCCAAGGAATCCACAGAGAGCCAAGCAAAACAGTATCGAGCTGTAACCCATCGGGCACCTCATTCAAAGGCCGATGGGTTACGGTGAACACTCGACACGTCAGACGGCAGGGCGAGCAATCACACTACGGGTTTCCATGCGAACTTCGGCAATGGTCACTTGTAAACTATCACTCTGTCGATAAACAACCTCACCTTTTATCTGAACGGTGCCGGTATCCTGACTGCATACCAATTCATCGCGCACCGCGTGGATAAATGGCGCAGGAATAAAGGCGACTGCACCGTTATCCAGCAGACGTACGCGTAGCCCACCGCGGGTGACATCAATGATTTCGGCATTGAAGCGGCTATCGGTACCGACTTTATCCTTCAGGAAACGGGCATACAGCCAGTCACCCACGTCGCGTTCCGCCATACGATTTAGACGACGACGATCCGCTAATTGTACGGTGATTTCTTGCTGAGGTTTTTCAATGGATTGTTCAGCGATCACCGCTTTCAGCAGCCGGTGATTAACCATATCGCCGTATTTACGGATTGGCGATGTCCAGGTTGCATAGGCTTCCAGACCCAAACCAAAGTGCGGCCCTGGCTCGGTGCTGATTTCGGCAAAGGTTTGGAATCGACGGATACGGCTGTCCAGGAACTGTGTGGGTTGCGCATCAAGGTGGCGTCGCAGTTCGCAGAAACCTTCCAGCGTCAGCAGTTTCTCTGCATCGGCTTCAATGCCATGGTTTTGTAATACGGTGACGGCTTGTTCAACCAGCGCGGGATCAAAACCGGTATGGACGTTGTAAATACCGAAGCCCAGACGGTCACGCAGCACGATAGCCGCGCAGACGTTCGCGGCAATCATGCACTCTTCCACGATGCGGTTGGCAACCCGACGTTGCTCGGTGATGATATCCAGCACTTCGCCTTTTTCACCCAATACGAAACGGTAGTCCGGGCGATCTTTGAACACCAGCGCGTGCTGATGCCGCCAGGCGTTACGCGCATCACATACCTGTTTAAGCAGGGTGATTTGTTGCGCAATGGCTTCGCTTGGCGGTTGCCAGCCGGCTATACCGTCCAGCCAGTCGGACACCTCGTCATAAACCAGTTTGGCTTTAGATTCGATCTCTGCGGCGAAGAATTGCACGTCGTTACCCAGCGCACCATCGGCGGCGAGGGTCACGCGGCAGGCCAGTACCGGGCGACGCTCATTGGCACGCAATGAACACAAGTCGTCGGACAGATCGCGCGGCAACATCGGAATGTTGAAACCGGGCAGGTAGTTAGTGAAGGCACGTTGGCTCGCGATAGTGTCCAGCGTGCTGCCTTGATCGACAAAAGCGGTCGGATCGGCGATCGCAATGGTCAGTTGCAGAGCCCCGTCAGCCTTTTCCTGCACGAACAACGCATCATCCATATCTTCGGTGCTGGCGCTGTCGATGGTGACAAAGTCAAGATGGGTCAGATCTTCACGGACCAGCGTTGAGCTAGGTTGGTGAGTTGCGGCCATTTCTGGCGCTTCTTTCTCCAGATTGTGGCGTGCCAGCGTTACCCACCACGGCGCGAAGTGGTCTTCGGCGTCGGTAATAAATTGAGTCAAATCAGCATAAAAACCACGGTCGCCTTTCAGCGGGTGGCGACGCATTTCTGCTACTGCCCAATCGCCAGCCTGGAAATCATGCGTCAGTCCACGCATTGGACGACACTGAATCGCATCTTTCAGCAACGGATGATCCGGAATGATCGACAGGCGGTCATCTTTTTTCTGTACACGACCGACAAAACGAGACAGGAACGGTTCGACCAGCGTTTCGGGCTCAGCGATTTCGCGTTCTTTCTCTGTATGTACGGTAGCGACGACACGATCGCCGTGCATGACTTTTTTCATGTACGGCGGTGGGATGAAATAGCTCTTTTGACCGTCGACCTCAAGAAAGCCAAAGCCTTTCTCAGTGCCTTTAACTACGCCTTCAACGCGCGGGGTCTGAGAGTGAAGTTGCTGTTTAAGCTGCGCCAGCAGCGGGTTATCTTGAAACATATCGTCCAGTGAATGGGTTGTGAGTGGCAAGATTTGCGGCTGACAGTTTTACGCGAATCACCCGCTGCGGGCAAGCCTGATATTACGCTTTTCCACGTTGGCCGCATGATTTTTACGGATATCAGGCTCATTAGATCAGGCAATACGCAATGTGGGTTTTGCTAACACGGGGCGAATCACCACCGGGATAGATTTTGACGTTGGCGTGCCGGTGCCGTCACCAAAACTACTCAGTGGTACCAGCGGATTGGTTTCAGGATAATAGGCGGCGAGATTACCGCGCGGAATCGCGTAGCTGACCAGTTTAAATCCGCTGACTTTACGCGTGACGCCATCGTTCCATAACGTTTCAATCTCAACGTGGTCGCCGTCTTGCAGGCCTAATGTAGCGAGATCGTCAGGATTAATAAACAGAACTTCCCGTTGGCCGTAGACTCCGCGATAACGATCGTCCAAACCATAAATCGTGGTGTTGTATTGGTCATGCGAACGCAATGTTTGCAGAGTGAAGGGGGCGTGTTTACCCTCTAACTGCGGGAACAGCGTTGCGGGTAATGCGGCCGCGCTAAACTTGGCTTTGCCACTTGATGTTGCGAATCGCAGTTCGGCGGCGTCATTGCCTAAATAGAAGCCCCCTGGTAAATCGCAGCGTTGATTAAAATCGTTAAAACCACGGATTGTTGCGGCGATATGATCGCGGATCAGCGAATAATCATCGGCCAACGCCAGCCAGTCGAGCGGGTGTTTGCCCAATACGGCATTGGCGATACCGCACACGATTGCCGTTTCTGACCATTGGCTGTCGGATAAGGGTTTACCCACGCCTTCTGATGCATGCACCATACTGAATGAGTCTTCCACGGTAATAAACTGTGGCCCGCTGGCCTGTATATCTTGTTCGGTACGTCCCAGCGTTGGCAGGATAAGCGCATCGTTGCCGGTAATCAGGTGGCTGCGGTTCAGTTTGGTACTGATATGCACCGTCAAATCGCAGTGGCGCAATGCTTGGGCGGTACGCTCGCTGTCCGGTGCTGCCGCTGCGAGATTGCCGCCAAGCGCAATCAACACGCGCACCTCGCCCCGCAGCATCGCTTCAATCGCTTCAACGGTGTTATGGCCTGGCTCACGGCGCGGCGAGAAGTTGAAGTGTTGTGCCAAGCTATCGAGTAACGCTGCCGGGGCTTTTTCATCAATGCCCATGGTGCGGTTACCCTGCACATTACTGTGGCCACGAACCGGGCACAGACCGGCGCCCGGCTTGCCTAACTGGCCGAATAACAGTTGTAAATTGGTGATTTCCCGTACCGTGGCAATCGAGTGTTTGTGCTGGGTAATACCCATAGCCCAAGTACAAATCACGCGTGATGCGCCTTGATAAATTGCCGCGGCCTGGCGCAACTGTGCTTCGGTGAGCCCCGACTGGTTGGTGAGGGTGGCCCAATCGCTTGCGTCAACCTGGGCTAAGTAGTCATCAATACCGACCGTGTGCCGTGTAATAAACGCGAGATCGAACAGGCCGGGCTGCCCTGCGGCGATCTGCTGGCGATGCGTTTCCAACAGTGCTTTAACCATGCCACGTACCGCAGCCATATCGCCCCCCAAGTTGGGTTGGTAATAGGCGGTGCTAATGGGGGACGATTTGGGCGTTAACATTTGAAGTGGATTTTGCGGGTCGGCAAAGCGTTCTAACCCGCGTTCGCGCAGGGTGTTAAAGCTGACGATCCGCGCCCCCCGCTGGGCGGCATGTTTCAAGCTGTGCAACATACGGGGATGGTTCGTCCCCGGATTCTGACCAAATACAAATATCGCGTCGGCTTTTTCAAAATCATCCATACGAATGGTGCCCTTGCCAACGCCAATGCTTTGTTTTAATCCAATACCGCTGGCTTCGTGACACATGTTTGAACAATCAGGGAAATTGCTGGTTCCAAGCATGCGGCCAAATAATTGATACAAGTAGGATGCTTCATTGCTGGCGCGGCCTGAGGTATACAATTCGATTTGGTTTGGGGTGTCCATTTGTTTGATGTGGTCAGCAATTAACGCCAACGCATCGGCCCAACTGATAGGTTGATAGTGGTCGGTGGCCGCATCGTAACGCATTGGGTGAGTGAGACGCCCTTGATACTCCAGAAAGTAATCGCTCTGTTGCAACAGGGTCGACACGCTGTGTGCGGCAAAAAATGCGGGTGAGACTGCGTTTCGCGTCGCTTCCCAACTGACGGCTTTGGCACCGTTTTCGCAAAAGCTGAAGGTGCTGTGGTTATCATCACCCCAAGCACAACCGGGGCAGTCAAAACCCCGGACTTTGTTAACACGCATCAGGTTACGCAAGTTCCTCAGCGCTTGTTTACTGTCTAATACATAGCGGGTGGTGGCTTCTAATGAGCCCCAGCCGCCTGCAGCACCGGTATACGGCTTAATGGACGGTTTAAATTTCATCATGGTTTTCGCAGGTGATTGTTATTAGGGTGTGATCGCTTTTTTAAGCGTTTTGATTCTTTATGTCATAAGTTTAGGGTTGCATAACGCGGGCGTCTAATCGAATCGAGCAATAGTGGCATAGAGCGGGTTTATCGCGAGAGGTGACGACCGAGGGCAAAGCGCCCAATCTGAGGTGCCTTTTATACAACCTAAGCACCTAATGTTGCGGATACCGTAAACCTGCATTAACAGTGATTACTGGGGTGGTATAATTATTAATATAATAATAACTTGAGTAAATGTATGGATATCAAGCAGCTGATCTATCTGTGTAATCTGGAGCGTGAAAGGCATTTTGGCCGGGCGGCGGCAGCCAGCTTTGTCAGCCAACCGACGTTATCGATGCGATTGAAAAATCTAGAAAAAGAACTCGGTGTGGCATTAATTATCCGTGGCAATAATTTCGAAGGTTTTACCGCCGAAGGTGAGCGGGTATTGGCGTGGGCGCGGGAGATTGTATCGGTCTATCAGGGACTGAAGCTGGAGGTGGAATCACTCAAGCATGGTCTGAAGGGTACGTTACGGATTGGTGTGGTGCCTCAGTGTAGTATCTCATTGGCGCAATTGCTCAAGGCCGTCAGTGAGAAGTACCCACAGTTGGACTACCGTTTGTCTGTGTTGAGTGCCGATCGTTTGTTGGAAGCGCTGACGGCGCATACGGTAGATATTGGTATTGGTTTCTTTGAGTTATCGACGCTGAAAGAGCTGCATTTTCAGTCGCAACCGCTAGCCGATAGCGGGGTAGAACTGGTCTTTCATCCGCAGTATTTCCCGCAGTTAATCGGTGATGAGCCATTAACGTTGGCACAAGTCGCAGCGCTGCCATTATGCCTGGCTGAACCGACGCGATATTTTCGTCGCTATCTCGATCAACATTTCCGTGATGAAGGGTTAACTTTGCAGCCACGGGTGGAAACCACCTCTATTTTTCAACTCTTGCAGTGTATTTTTGTCGGGCTAGGTTGTGGGTTATTCCCGCGTGGTAATCTTTTGCCAGAAATGACGCCGCAGTTGCAGCATCGAACCGTGACCATGACGCCAATGTCACGTCATGCTGCCGTGGTAGTTGCGGAACCCGGCCGCGCTACACCATTGGCGCAACACTTTTTTGATGCGGCGCAGGGGTGGTTGTTGCAATGAGGGGATCATTGCATCGCCAGCAATTTTCCCCTGGTGCTATGTTCGCCTAAGTGGGGCAGCCGTCAGAACCGCCCACCATCACGACGCCAAGCATCGGCGGTAAGCGCCTCGCCGAAGTGGCTGGCAATCAGACGCTTGGTGAGATCGTGCAGTGGTGCGGCCAGCACTTCCGCGGTACTGCCACGTTCGACGATTTCACCTTCATGCATCACCATCACCTGATCGCTAATATGTTTCATCATGCCTAAGTGCTGAGTAACATAAATGTAAGAAATTCCATGTTTTTCCTGCAATTCAAGCATCAGGTTGATGATTTGCGAGCGCATTGACATATCCAGAGAAGCCAGGGCTTCGTCGGCGACGATCACTTTAGGCTGGAGAATTAACGCGCGTGCTAAGGCTACGCGTTGTTTCTGCCCAGAGGCCAGCATATGCGGATAATAATAGGCGTGATCGGGCAACATCCCCACTTGACGCAAGGTCTGGATGATACGCTGCTCACGTTCCGGCGCTTCCAAATCGGTATTCAACCGCAATGGGGCATCCAGTAGCTGGCCAATGCGTTGACGTGGGTTAAGCGAGGTACTGGGATCCTGAAAAATCATACGGATACGCTGGCTGCGATAGCGATAATCACCAAACGATAAGGGATGATCGTCGATCAATAATTGGCCGGAAGACGGCTCGACCATGCCAGATAGCATTTTAGCCAGCGTGGATTTGCCTGAGCCATTTTCACCGATGATGGCAAGCGTCTGGCGCTCCCGCAGGGTAAAACTGACCGATTTTACCGCTTCGACATGCTGCCGGCGGAACAACCCGGTTCGGTAGCGGTAGGTTTTCGTCAGGTTACGCACTTCCAGTAACGTTTCCATATTATTTCTCCTCCATGTTCAGCGGGAAGTGGCAGGCAAACAGGTGGTTTTTCACCGCTCGCAAACGTGGAGTCTCAATACACCTTTTTTGCGCGTAGGGGCAACGTGGGCCTAAACGGCAGCCCATCGGTAAATGTTCCAGTGAAGGAATGGCTCCCGGCAGGGTGTTTAAACGACTTTTATGCGGCAATGAACGACCGAAGTCAGGCATCGCGCGGATTAGTGCTTGGGTGTAAGGGTGGTGGGGGGCGGCTAACAAGTCGTCACACTGAGCGCTCTCCACCGTTTGGCCGCAATACAGCACGTTCACTCGGTTGGCCCATTTACTCATCATCTGCAAATCATGACTGATGAGCAAAATGGTGGTGTTGTTATTCTGATTTAGCCGCGCTAACAAGCGGAAAATCTGCGCTTGCGTGGTAGGTTCCATCGCATTGGTGGGTTCATCGGCAATTAACAGCCGTGGTTGATTGGCCAACGCGATGGCGATCATCACTTTTTGGCATTCACCCTCGGTAAGCTCATAAGGGAAACTGCCCATGATATCGTTATGGTCTTTGATGCCAACGCGGTGCAATAGCTCAATGGCGCGGCGCTTGCGCCAATTAATGCGTTGCCACCAACGGCCTTTATACGTCCAACCGGGAATTGCCTGAGCCAGTTGTCGACCAATACTTTCGGAGGGATCGAGGCAAGACTGCGGTTCCTGGAAGATCATCGAAACGTTATGGCCGACCAGTTTGCGCCGTTCACGCGGCGTTAATTGCAGTAAATCGATGTCATTAAAGCGGAAGCGATCGGCGGTGACGCGCCAGTTATCTTTGGTTACGCCACAGATCGCTTTTGCGATCAGGCTTTTGCCGGAGCCGGATTCCCCCACCAAGCCGCGTACCTCACCCTCGCTCAACGTCATACTGACGCGATCAACGGCTTTGACCGGCCCGTCGGCGGTCATAAATTCAATCGTCAGATTGCGGATATCGAGTAACGGCATTATTCCACTCCCGCATTGATGGCACGGCGCATTCCGTCGCCCAATAGGTTGACCAGCAATACGCTGATCAAGATCGCGGCTCCCGGTAGCATAACGGTCCAAGGGGCGACATACACCAATTCTAATGAATCACCCAGCATCGCCCCCCATTCTGGCGAGGGCAGTTGTGCACCCAAGTCGAGGAAGCCGAGTGCAGCAATATCTAAAATTGCCATTGACAGTGCGCGTGTGAATTCGGTAACCAGCACGGCGGCGATATTGGGCATCACGGCAAACCATAAAATTTGCCGGGTAGACGCGCCGTCAAGACGGGCGGCAATCACATATTCTTTTTCCAGTTCGTCATGAACCGCGCTGTAGATGGTGCGCACCATGCGCGGCAACAGCGCTAACCACACCGCCAGCATGGCATGTTCCAGTTTCGGCCCAATAAAGGCTACGACGACGATCGCTAACAATAGCGAAGGAATGGACAGCAGAGTATCGAGGATATGATTCAGCACTGCCGAACGCAGGCCGCGGGTCACCCCGGCAAAAATACCCAAGATTAAACCAAAGAACGCCGCGGCAACGGTGACCAGTAGCGCAGAACCGAAGGTGGCGCTGGTACCGGTCAGTAAACGGCTGAGAATATCGCGGCCTAAATCGTCCGTGCCGAGGAAGAATGACACATTGCCATAGCGCGACCACGACGGCGGTAGGAGCTGATAGCCCAGGAACTGTTGATCGAGCGCATAAGGTGCGATCAGGCTGCCAAAGAGCGACAGCAGAATCAGCGCGATCATGCCGTAAAACCCAATCATTGCCAGCGCGTCGCCGTAAAAAATCCGCCAAGTGTAGCGCAGCGGGCTGGGCATTTTCTTTTCGCGGTATACGTTATCGAAGGGCATACCATTCCTTATGTTTCAGCGGGTTGGACGCCGCACCTAAAATATCGGCCAACACGTTAATGGTGATCACCAAGGTGCCGACAACCATGACGCCTGCTGAAATCGCTGCGTAATCTTGTTGGCGAATGGCGTTAATTAACCAGCGCCCCAGCCCTGGCCAGCTAAAGACGACTTCGGTGATCATGGCCAACGTCAGCATGGTTGAGAATTGCAGCCCAAGCTTGGGAATAATCGGTGGCAGGGCGTTATGCATGACATGACGTCGTATGATCGTAAAGCGCGACAGTCCCCGTGTTGCCGCTGCTTTGATGTAGTTTTGATCGAATACGTCGTCAGTACTGATCCGCATCAAGCGTACAACTTCGGTGGTGGGGGCAACGGCCAGCGCGGTAATAGGCAGTATCATATGGCGTAGTGCGCTCGCGATCATCTCACCGCGGTACGGTGAATCTGACAGATAGGCGTCAATCAAGGCAAAACCGGTCACCTGTTTAACCTGATATAACAAATCAAACCGGCCGGAGACCGGCAGCCAGCCTAAGTGCAGGGAAAAGAACAGCATTAGCAGCAGGGCCAACCAGAAAACCGGCATAGAAAAGCCCAACAGCGCAAAGGTGCTGATGGCGGTGTCCTGCCATTTGCCGCGCATAACGCCAGCGATGACGCCCAGCGGAATACCGACGAGTAGCGCCAAGGTAAATGCCAGAATGCACAACTCCATGGTGGCCGGGAACACTTCGCTTAGCTGCTCACTGATTGCTTGGCCGTTAATGCTGGATACACCAAAATCCCATTGCAAAAGGCTGGAGAAATAAAAGTGATAAGCATCCCATAATCCTGCGCCGTTCAACGGCGCGCGCGGGGTAAAATAGCTCAAGCTAAAGCTGACTAGCGTGAGTAAGAACAGAGTGATGATCAGCAGTAAAAAACGCCGCAGCGTAAAAATAATCACTGTTGTGCCCCCTCAGCCGTTTCACGGTATACCCCGGCAAACGACGCATTACCAAACGGGCTCAGTACCAGCCCTTTAATATCGTATCGATAGGCCTGTAAGCGCAACGATGACGCCAGTGGTAAAACGGGTAGCTGTTGTTCGAGAATTTTTTGTGCCTTTTGGTAGTGTTCGATACGTTGCGAAAGCTGCTGAGAAAGCAGGGCATTTTGCAACACGTCGTCAAAGCCTGGGTCGCACCAGTGAGCATAGTTGGTTTGCGAGCGGATTGCTGCGCAGCTCAGCAGTGGGCGGAAGAAGCTATCGGGATCGTTACTGTCGGTAGACCAACCAGTTAGCGTGAGATCGTGGTTCATTTCCATCAACCGTGCTTCTTGGAACCGCCCCTCTACGGGTACGATAGTCACGTTCACGCCGACCTGGCCCAAGTCGGCTTGAATCAGTTCGGCCGTTTTCAGCGGGCTAGGGTTGTAAGACTGTGAAGCGGTCGGCACCCATAGCTTGAGGCTCAGATTTTCAATACCAGCCTCTTTTAACATTTGCCGTGATTTTGCCGGATTGTATTCCGTGACGTGGGCGTCATTGTCGTAGGCCCAAGAGGCGCGAGGCAAAATTGAGGCGGCGGTTTCAGCCGTGCCATAGTATATCGACTGCATCAAACGCTGGTTGTTGATCGCCAGCGAAATAGCCTGCCGTACTTTTAACTCATTGAACGGCGGCTTGCGCGTATTAAACGCCAAATAGGCAATGTTCATGCCCGGCCGCAACGTCAGACGCAAACGCGGATCATCGCGTAAGATCGATAACTGGCTAGCGGCCGGATAGGCCAACACATCACATTCACCGGTCAACAACTTCGAGAGACGGCCGGTGCCACCGGCACCCATGTCGATCACCACCTGTGACATTCGTGGAGTACCTTTCCAGTAGGCATCGTTGCGCGCCAGCCGGATATATTGCCCGGAGCGGTACTCATTGAGCATGAACGGACCGGTTCCTACCGGTTCACGATCGATCATTTCCTGATCGCCTGCTTTAGTCAGATTATCCGCGTATTCAGCTGATAATACCGGCGCATAGTGCGTCGCAAGGTGCCATAGGAAGGACGCATCGGGCGACTGCAAGCGTATTTCGACGGTGTGAGCATCGAGTTTTTTCACGCTTTGTACGGCATCGCCAAATTGCAGACTGTCGAAATAGGGATATTCGCCGCCGTTAATGTCGTGGTACGGATGACGTTGATTAAATACCCGCTGGAAGCTAAACACCACATCATCCGCGTTCATTCGCCGCGTGGGTTTGAACCAATCGGTGGTTTGGAATGGCACATCTTTTCGCAGGTGAAAACGGTAGGTTGCGCCGTTATCCAGCACTTCCCAGCGTTGTGCCAGTTCGGGAATGAGCCGATAAGTATAGGGATCGACATCCAACAAACGGTCATACAGTTGCGCAGACAGCGTATCGATCGTCAGCCCGCTACTGGCCATTTGCGGATTAAACGTATTCAGTATGCCGTTGACACAGTAAACAAAACCGCTTTGCCGTACGTCGGGCAGAGCGGTTGCAGCAGTGGTCGTTGGCAACGGCGACGCAGCCGCGATGGCTGAGCCGGTAAAGCACAACGACAGTATCCAAATTGAAAAACCACGCATAGAAACTTCATGGGTTAATAAGCAATAGCGCTAGTGTACCGCACTCTGGCGAACTGCCCAATTCCTTGCGTATAAAGGCGGTATTTTCTGCAGGTTGATTGAGCAATCCGCGAGAAATGATACGGGGTTATCATAAAAAACTAATTTGTTATGTTATAACATAACAAATATATGTTAACGTTTCCTCATCAGTCATCAATGTGAGTCAGGGGATATATGGAAAATGCAGTCATGTTCACCGCTCAATCATTGCCAGATGCGCAAGCTTGGCAGGATGAGATGGGCGAAATTGCTATTGATTGGGTTGGCATGCAAGAGATTGCGTTGCCGCTGGAATTGGCGGGACGACCGCTGATGGCGAGAGTCAGCGCGGGTATCAATTTATGTGCGAGCAGTAACGGCAAGCGTGGTATCCATATGTCGCGTCTTTATCTGGCGTTAGATGCGTTGACACAGGGGGAGTTGACTCCGCAACGCATCGCCGCAACGCTGAGTGAGTTTATCCGTTCACAACCAGAGCACAGTGACCGTGCGCAATTAACCATTACGGGAGAACTGTTACTGTCAAGATCGGCATTGATCAGCCCGCAACGTGGCTGGAAAAGTTACCCGCTGCGTATTGATGCGGAGCTTGGGGCGTCTCTGACGTTGAGGTTTAAGGTTGGCGTGCCGTATTCATCAACCTGTCCAAGTTCTGCCGCATTGAGCCGTCAAGCGGCGCAGCAGCAATTTCAACTGGATTTTGAAGCAGAGTCGCCAGCGGTGGAACGTCAACACGTGTTGGCCTGGTTAGGCACCGATGGCATGCCAGCGACACCGCACAGCCAGCGCAGTTGGGCGTGGGTGACGGTAGAACTTGCGCATGGGGAACAAAGCTTCCCGGTGATCGCCCTGATTGATCGTATTGAACACGCGCTTGCAACGCCAGTGCAGACCTTGGTCAAACGGCAGGATGAACAAGCGTTCGCTTTGGCTAATGGTCATAACTTGATGTTTTGCGAAGATGCGGTGCGCCGGTTGTTTATTGCGTTGCGCAATTCTTGTCGTTATCGCGCTTTCAGCCTAGAAGTAGAACACCAAGAAAGCCTGCACGCCCATAACGCGGTCGCGAAGATGAAGTGGCGGGAGGGCAAGCATGCTGCGTAAAAACCCCAGCGGTCATATGCCGCAAGTTTCGTCTAAAGCGTATATCGACCCGACTGCCATTGTCTGCGGCCGGGTGATTATTGGCGATTTTGTCTACGTGGGGCCGTATGCGGTGATCCGCGCCGATGAGGTCAACCTGCAAGGGGAAATGGAACCGATCGTCATTGGCGCACATTCTAATATTCAAGATGGCGTCGTGATTCATTCTAAAAGTGGGGCGGCAGTGACCATCGGCAGTTTCAGCTCAATCGCCCACCGAGCCATCGTGCATGGTCCGTGCCGTATCGATGATCGGGTATTTATTGGTTTTAACAGCGTGCTGTTTAACTGCCATGTACGCACGGGCTGTGTCGTACGTTACAACGCGGTGGTGGATGGTGTAACGCTACCGGAAAACTTGTACATCCCTTCCACGGAACGCGTCGGTGCTGACAGTGATTTATCACGTTACGCGCAGGTCGACCGCGATGCGTTGCAATTTTCCGAAGACGTAGCCAGCACCAATATTGAACTGGTACGCGGCTATCAGGCATTACGAAATGAATTTTGACGAGGTAATGAGGCAACCACTTCCTGTTACAGTATCTTCCGGTTTTCTTGGTACCGGCAAAACGACGGTGCTGAGTCAGATCGGTTAACGCGAAGATATGTAACCGATGGGCCTAAGTCGCAGCCACTTCGTATCGGGTGCAGGGTGGCTGCTAAAACGTGCGCATGTTGCGGTCTTTATTCCTCCTCTGACGACGCCGAGTGCAACAGTGGGTATTTTTTCAACATGCCGCGCAGTTGGTGATAGGTTAACCCCAGTAGATCCGCCGCTTTGCGCTGATTAAAGCGAGCTTGTTTCAGCGCCATGGTTATCAGTTGTTTTTCTTGTTCACTTTGCCAATGTTTAAAATCGACCGGTAGCGTCGGTAGCGCCGTGTCTTGATGATCGATGATCGCATGTCGCGGTTGGGCGGTATGCGGTGCGAACGGGTTAATGATGATCTCATCCAGCGCGCTGTTGCTGGTTCCGTGGCGATAGACTGAACGTTCAACCACGTTTTTTAACTCGCGCACGTTGCCGGGCCAGGCATAACCGAGCAGCGTTTCGCGCGCGTGTTCGGTAAAGCCGGGAAATAACGGCAGCGACAACTCACGGCACATCTGGATGGCGAAATGTTCGGCCAATAGCATGATGTCCTGCTGGCGTTGGCGTAATGGCGGCAGTTGCACGACATCAAAGGCCAAGCGGTCGAGCAGGTCGGCGCGGAATTTGCCTGCCGCTGCCAGAGCGGGTAAATCATCATTGGTGGCGCACACTAATCTGACATCCACCTGTAACGGCTGGCTGCCGCCGACGCGTTCCAGATGGCCGTATTCAATCACGCGAAGCAGTTTTTCCTGCACCAGCATGGGGGCGGTTGCCAGTTCATCCAGAAAAAGCGTGCCGCCATCGGCGCGTTCAAAACGTCCAAGATGGCGCTTCTGCGCGCCAGTAAATGCGCCCGCTTCATGACCAAAGAGTTCGGAATCCAGTAAGTTTTCATTCAGCGCCGCACAGTTAAGCGAAATAAACGGCCCTTGCCAACGGTTGGAGAGATAGTGCAAACGGTGGGCGATCAGTTCCTTACCGGTGCCACGCTCACCGATCACCAACACCGGTTTATTCAATTTGGCCAGCTGTGAAACTTGTTCCAGTACTTCTATAAAGGCATTTGCTTCGCCTAATAGGTTTTCAATCTGCTCGCTCATGATGAAATTCGCCAATGTTTGGTGAAAATAATCACTTTACAGGATGGTGGCGCAGAGTCAAAAATAAAATATCTATATATTTCAAATGAATAAAAGTTGGCACGTGTTTTGATAAGAGTTAGGGGTAATCAGTATCCCCCAACATGGCGCTAGAGACGCCGTTAAGACTAAGAGGAAGTGAATTATGGGTATTTTTTCTCGTTTTGCTGACATTGTGAACGCCAACATCAACACCTTGTTAGACAAGGCTGAAGATCCGCAGAAATTAGTGCGGTTGATGATTCAAGAGATGGAGGACACGCTGGTGGAAGTGCGTTCAACGTCAGCGCGGGCACTGGCGGAGAAAAAACAACTGTTACGTCGTATTGAACAGGGTGAAACGCAACTCAACGACTGGCAGGAAAAAGCGGAACTGGCGTTGCGTAAAGACAAAGAAGATTTGACGCGAGCTGCATTGATAGAGAAACAAAAAGTCTCTGATCTGATCGCGACGCTGACGCAGGAAGTCGCCACCGTTGAGGAAACGCTGTCACGCATGAAAAGTGAAATCGGCGAGTTGGAGAATAAACTGACCGAAACGCGCGCGCGCCAGCAAGCATTAACGCTGCGTCATCAGGCAGCATCGTCTTCACGCGATGTGCGCCGTCAACTGGATAGTGGCAAACTGGATGAGGCGATGGCGCGTTTCGAACAATTTGAACGCCGTATCGACCACATGGAAGCGGAAGCTGAGAGCATCAGCATCGGCAAAAAGAAGTCTTTGGATCAAGAATTTGCCGAGTTAAAAGCGGATGACGCAATTAGCGAGCAACTCGCGGCGCTGAAAGCCAAAATGAACCGCTCAGAGTAATGCCGCTGAGGCCGTCTCAATGGCGGCCGTATCTTAAAAGATAAAGTAAGAAGGAAAAGAAATGAGTGCGTTACTACTTGCCATCCCGTTGACAATTTTTGTTTTGTTTGTCGCACCGATATGGCTTTGGCTGCATTACAGCAATCGGCAGCAAAGCGGCATTCAACTTAGCCATCAGGAGATGCGGCGTTTGGCGCAGCTTACCGAAGAGGCGAAAAGCATGCGTGAACGTATTCAGGCCTTAGAAGAGATCCTGGATGCGGAACACCCTAACTGGAGACAGTCTTGATGAATCACACTTTGGGCAGCAAAAAACTGTATCGTGTTCCCGACGAAGGGAGGGTGAAAGGGGTGTGCGCTGGGCTGGCCCATTATTTCGATGTGCCGGTGCGTTTAATCCGCGTTATCGTCATACTTTCGATGATTTTTGGACTGTTTTTCCTGACGGTTGTCGCCTATTTTGTGCTGGCGTTTGCGCTGGAAGAAGCGCCATCTAGCCATTTTGCTGGCGAACATCAACCTACACCGCGTCAGTTGCTCGATCAGTTGGAATATGAACTGGGCAGCGGTGAGCAACAGTTACGGCGGGTTGAGCGTTATGTGACCTCTGATACGTTTGGCGTACAAAGCCGATTCCGCAAACTTTAACGCCCTTGGCGATGATGCGCGACCTGTGTGTCACGCAGGTCGAACAGGGGGCCTGCTTATCCCTGCGTCATTTTGCTGGAGGATATCTCTGATGAACACGCCGCATGCTGTTAATGGCGAAAAATTCGCCACATTTAAACGAGGAGCCGGTGCAATGTTGAAGACATTGTCTAAAGTCATCATCATAGCGTTAATGAGTTACGGACCGGTGGGGGCGACATCATGGTTGCTGAAAACCGTCAGTCGTAAACCGGTTCGCTTGGTGCTGGCGATGGTGCTGGAGCCGATATTCCGCAAAGGGTTAACGAAATTATTTGGGCGTTATGCTCGCTAGATGGCACCATGCAGTAAGGGCGACCCCTCAAAAGCGTGGCGAAGTCACTGACTAAGATAAAGCGTAAAATCGACATCGCTGCGGTTTGAACTTAAAGGTTTCTACGCCAAGGAGAAGAATGAAACGACTGCAAAATGAGCTTACCTCGCTGGTCAATCGCGGGATGGATCGCCACCTGCGGCTTGCCGTAACCGGCCTAAGCCGCAGCGGTAAAACGGCCTTCATCACTGCCTTCGTTAATCAATTACTGCATGTTCACAGCGGCGCACGTATGCCGCTGTTTTCGCCGGTGCGTGAGGAGCGATTGCTAGGTGTAAAACGCATTCCGCAGCGCGATCTGGGCATTTCGCGTTTTACTTATGATGAAGGGTTAGCGCAGTTATACGGCATACCGCCGAGCTGGCCGACCCCAACGCGTGGTGTCAGTGAGATTCGTCTGGCACTGCGTTACCGCTCTAATGATTCGCTGCTGCGCCATTTTAAAGACACCTCCACGCTGTATCTGGAAATCGTCGATTATCCGGGGGAATGGCTGCTGGATTTGCCGATGCTTGAGCAGGATTATCTGGCCTGGTCGCGGCAAATGGCTGGATTATTGCAAGGTGACCGCGCCGAATGGGCAAGACCGTGGCTGGCGTTATGCAAAACGCTGGACCCCTTAGCGCCTGCCGATGAGAACAAACTGGCAGCGATTGCGCAGGCTTATACCGATTATCTGCTGCGTTGCAAAGCGGAAGGGCTGCACTTTATTCAACCGGGGCGATTTGTCTTGCCGGGGGATATGGCTGGTGCGCCAGCGTTGCAGTTTTTCCCGTGGCCGAATATAGATACCTCCAGTGAAGCCAAACTGGCTCAGGCCGATAAGCAGACGAACGTTGGCATGCTGCGCGCGCGTTTCAATTATTATTGCCAATCCATTGTCAAAAATTTCTACAAAGAACACTTTGTCCGCTTTGATCGCCAGATCGTTTTGGTGGATTGTTTACAGCCGCTTAACAGTGGGCCGCAGGCTTTTAATGATATGCGGCTGGCGCTCACCCAATTAATGCAAAGTTTCCACTATGGAAAGCGCACGCTGATCCGTCGTTTGTTTTCACCGACCATCGATAAACTGATGTTCGCCGCCACCAAGGCTGACCACATTACTGCCGATCAGCACGCCAATCTGGTTTCCCTGTTACAACAATTGGTGCAGGAAGCGTGGCAAAATGCCGCCTTTGAAGGCATCAGTATGGATTGTGTCGGGCTAGCCTCTGTGCAGGCGACAGAAAGCGGGATGGTTGATCATCAAGGGCAACGGATACCTGCTTTAAAGGGCAATCGACTGGATGATGGTGCACCGTTAACGGTATTCCCCGGTGAAGTGCCTTCGCGGTTACCCGGTTCGGCGTTCTGGCAGAATCATGGGTTTCATTTTGATCAGTTTCGCCCGCAGTTGATGAGCGTGGATAGCCCGTTACCGCATATTAGATTAGACGCGGTAATGGAGTTCTTATTGGGAGATAAATTGCGATGAGCGAACCATTAAAACCGCGTATTGATTTTGAACAGCCGCTGCAACCGCCGCAAGAACCGCTATTACGGGCCGGCATGACGTTTGACGAGCGGCAGGCGGAAAATTTCTTTCCGGCAGCGCCTGAGTTGGATCAAGAAGAGGAAGAAGGGCGCGCCGAAGGGATCGTTAACGCGGCATTGAAACCTAAACGCAGCCTGTGGCGAAAAATGGTGACGGCCGGTCTGACGCTGTTTGGCGTCAGCGTGGTGGCGCAAGGTGTGCAGTGGGTACATAACGCGTGGCTGCAACAGGACTGGATTGCACTGGGTGGCGGCGTCGCTGGTGGGTTAATCGTTTGTGCTGGCGTGGGATCGGTGGTGACGGAGTGGCGTCGCCTGTATCGTCTGCGCCAACGGGCCGAAGAGCGTGATGTGGCGCGAGAACTGTTGCACAGTCACGGACTGGGTCAGGGGCGTGATTTTTGCGAGAAGCTGGCCCGACAGGCCGGTTTAGATAACGGGCATCCGGCGTTACAACGTTGGCAGGCATCGCTGCATGAAACGCAAAATGATCGTGAAGTGGTGGCGCTGTATGCCAAGCTGGTACAGCCGGTATTAGATAATCAGGCTCGCCGTGAAATCAGTCGCTCTGCGGCGGAGTCCACGCTGATGATCGCCGTCAGCCCGTTGGCGTTGGTGGATATGGCATTCATCGCTTGGCGTAACATTCGGTTGATTAACCGCATTGCGGCACTGTACGGTATTGAGTTGGGTTACTTCAGCCGTCTACGTCTATTCCGGCTGGTGTTGCTTAATATTGCTTTCGCCGGTGCGTCTGAATTGGTGCGCGAGGTGGGGATGGATTGGATGTCGCAGGATTTGGCGGCCCGCCTGTCGACCCGAGCCGCGCAGGGGATTGGCGCAGGGTTGTTGACGGCGCGCCTGGGGATCAAAGCCATGGAGCTGTGCCGTCCGCTGCCGTGGCTGGAGGGCGATAAACCCAAATTGGGTGATTTTCGCGGCCAGTTAGTGAGTCAACTGAAAGAAACCATGAAAAAAAGCGAGAAAAAAGACAAATAGCGGGCATGACCGCACCGGTTGCGGTGTGGTCGCTGGTTTATTAAGCCGTAAGCCCGGCTTGACAAAAGCACATCCCTCTATCATTCCGTGATAATTATCCAATAAATCCGTACCAGCTATGATAACTCTCTGAGAATGCGCTAAAATGACGCCGATGCTGTTATTCGCTTGCGTTTAAAATCATCAACGACAACTATAAATCAGAGTCCTGTCAACTTTTGCTGACAGATCGCTTCTTCCGTCCGGGGTGAGAGAGTATCATCATTGCCAGTCATCCCCGCACCTGCAGAGATAAGGCCAACACTGATGCGTTTGGAAGTATTTTGCGAAGACCGGCTCGGTCTAACCCGAGAACTACTCGATCTTTTGGTATCGCGCAGCATTGATTTGCGTGGTATTGAAATCGATCCCATCGGTCGCATTTACCTCAATTTTTCCCAACTTGATTTTGATACCTTCCGCGCGTTAATGGCGGAAATCCGGCGTATTGAGGGTGTGACCGATGTACGTACCGTCAATTTTATGCCTTCGGAGCGTGAACACCGTGCGTTGCGTGCGCTGCTGGAGTCGATGCCGGAACCGGTGTTTTCGATCGATATGAGATGCAAAGTTGAGCTGGCTAACCCGGCAGCGTTAGCGTTATTTGGCCTGAGTGAAGAAAAAATTCGTAATCAAACCGCTGGGCAACTGATCGCAGGTTACAGTTTTAGCCGTTGGTTAGAGAATGAACATGCCGCCCCGCATTCTGAGCGCGTGGTGATCCGCAGTCAGGATTTCCTGATGGATATCACGCCGATTCATCTTGAAGATGAAAATCATCAACATGATATCGTCGGTGCGGTGATCATGCTGAAATCAACGGCGCGCATGGGGCGTCAGTTGCAAAATCTGTCGGTTAATGACGATAGCGAATTTAACCACATTGTTGCCGTCAGCCCAAAAATGCGACAGGTGTTGGAGCAGTCCCGCAAGCTCGCGATGCTTGATGCACCGTTGCTGTTCGTTGGGGAGACGGGTACCGGCAAAGATATTCTGGCTCACGCCTGCCATCTGCGTAGCCCACGCGGCAAGCAACCGTTCTTGGCGCTCAATTGCGCTGCATTGCCGGACGATGTGGCTGAGAGCGAACTGTTTGGCCATGCGGCTGGCGCTTACCCTGGTGCCGCAGCGGGTAAGAAAGGTTTCTTCGAACAGGCTAATGGTGGCTCGGTTTTACTGGATGAGATCGGCGAGATGTCACCACGCATGCAAACCAAACTGCTGCGCTTTCTGAATGATGGCACCTTCCGTCGCGTTGGTGAAGATCATGAGGTACATGTCGATGTCCGCGTTATCTGTGCGACGCAAAAAAACCTGATTGAACTGGTGCAGCGCGGTGAATTTCGCGAAGATTTGTATTACCGCCTGAACGTGTTGACCATCACTATTCCGCCGTTGCGTGAGCGGCCACAAGATATTATGCCGCTTACGGAGCTGTTTGTGGCGCGTTTTGCCGACGAGCAAGGCGTGGCGCGGCCGAAGCTGGCTAATGATCTCAATAGCTTCCTCAGTAAATACGGCTGGCCGGGTAATGTTCGTCAATTGAAAAATGCTATCTATCGTGCACTAACGCAAACTGAAGGTTTTGAACTGCGCCCGCAAGATATCGTGCTGCCAGAGTTTGAAGTTGAAATAGCGTTGGGCGATGAGGTATTGGACGGTTCGCTCGACGATATTAGCAAGCGTTTCGAGCGCTCGGTGTTGACCCGGCTGTACCGCACATACCCGAGTACGCGAAAACTAGCGAAACGGTTAGGGGTTTCGCATACCGCAATCGCAAATAAATTACGTGAATATGGTCTCAGTAGCCGTAAACCGGTGGAGGAGAGTGAATAATCGAACCGTCAAAAACCGCGATTTGCGGACAATAGCGCGGGGCGGGTTTACGAAATATGTCGGAAAGGCAAATGCGGTGTTTGTGTTAACCGAAGACTGATGTGAAAAGCCGGAGGCGTTCAGCGGTTGGTTGCGCCAACGATGCTGCTCTCGCTTTGCCTATCACGAAATACCCTATTGCTCTCGTCTATAAGCGCCCTCCGTGGCGCTTTTTTCGCTACGCTGCGTCAGCAGGTAGGTCGCATTTAATGACGCCCGATGCCGCTCAGACTAAACTTGGCGGTATCCGACGTGCGCTTCATTATTTCAGTGCGGCCAGCGCGGCGTCGTAGTTGGGTTCAGAGGTGATTTCATTAACCAGTTCGCTGTACAGAACATTGTCCTGACCATCCAGCACCACCACGGCGCGTGCGGTTAAGCCTGCCAAGGCACCATCGGCGATTTCTACACCGTATGCTTGTTTAAATTCAGCACCGCGCAGTGTAGACAGCATCACCACATTGCTCAGACCTTCTGCGCCGCAGAAACGAGATTGCGCAAACGGCAGATCGGAAGAAATGCACAGTACCACCGTGTTGTCTAATTCGCTGGCTAATTGATTGAACTTGCGCACCGATGCTGCACATACGCCGGTATCAATACTTGGGAAGATGTTTAGCACTTTACGTTTACCGGCGAAGCTGCTGAGTGTGACGTCTGATAAGTCTTTGGCAACCAGCGTGAAGGGTTTAGCCGAATCGCCAGCCTGTGGCAGTTGGCCCGCTACGGAAACTGGGTTGCTCTGAAAGTGTACTGTCTGAGTCATGACTTGGTTCCTTTTCAAAAGAGTTGATACAAAGGTATGCACCTAATTAAACGTCCGTTAAGAATTGCATAACATTAGGTTCACACCTTTTCGCCAGTTTATGTCAACAATTGGAGCTTGGATAGATAAAGTTGCTTAAGTCGTTGTATATAGTAGATGACCCTTGCGCACTGCGCTGGCTTAGTGCGTATTTCACTCAGGAGCCGTTATGAGAACTGTGCGTTTCTATTCGCAGACTTGGCCATTACACACCGCCTATGTTATTGCCCGGGGCAGCCGAACCGAAGCCAAGGTGATGGTGGTGGAGATTGAACAGCAAGGCGTATGCGGTATCGGTGAATGTACGCCATATCCACGCTACGGTGAAAGTGAACATTCTGTGAAGGCGCAACTCTTGGCAATGGCTGACGCGATTGAACGTGGCATTACCCGTGAACAGTTGCAACAGTTGCTGCCAGCCGGCGCCGCGCGTAATGCGCTAGATTCGGCGCTGTGGATGCTGGAGTGCCAACTGAGTAAGCAAAGCCTGTGGCAACGGTGCGGCGTCACTGCCCCGCACGCTATCGTGATGGCGCAAACCGTCAGCCTGGGTTCACCGGAGGCCATGGCGTTTGCGGCATTGGATTTGTACCGTAAAGGCGCAACGTTATTGAAGATCAAATTGGACGACCATCTGATCAGCGAGCGGTTGGTCGCGATACGTGGAGCCGTGCCAGAGGCAACACTGATTGTTGACGCCAATGAATCCTGGCATGCGGAAGGGTTAGCATCACGCTGTCAACTGCTGGCGGATTTGGGCGTAGCCATGCTTGAGCAGCCGCTGCCCGTAAATGATGACAGTGCGCTGGAAAATTTTATTCACCCACTGCCCATTTGTGCTGATGAAAGCTGCCACACATGCGCCGACCTTCCGGTGTTGGTCGGTCGTTATGACATGGTAAACATCAAATTGGATAAGACCGGTGGCCTGACGGAAGCGTTAGCGCTGGCGAACCAAGCGCGTGAGCACGGTTTTGCTATTATGCTGGGCTGTATGCTGTGTACCTCGCGCGCGATCAAGGCCGCGCTACCGCTGGCGCCACAAGCGCGCTTCATCGATCTTGATGGGCCCACTTGGCTGGCGCAGGACGTTGATGACGGGCTGGATTTCGCCTGTGGGCTCATCAAATTAGCGGTTGACGTATAACGACCGCGGGCGCGCTATCAATCAGCGTAAACTAACAGTGCCATCATGGCATCTAGGTATTTCTCTGTCGCGGCATCGGCTGAAATGGCAGGAAATTCGGCGGTAATACACGGCAGTGACAAATCGGCACACCAACTGCCGAACGAACCCGGCGTTTCATAACCGACGCTACTGACCAGCGGCAGTCTAAATTGATGAGCTAACCAGAACCCAAGATGCGAGCTTCCGGGATCTTCAATACAGGCGAGCGGCTCATGGAAAGAGACGACCCACTTCGGCTTCAGGCTGTGGATTAAGCGGCAAAGTGCTTGTGTTTCAGGCTCGGAGCCTGGTCGGCCGCCGGTTGAGAGTTTCACATCACGCGTTGGCGTGGCACTGTTCCAACGATAAACCGTGTCACCTGAACGCCAGTTCGCCGCGGGAAAATTGCGATTCAAGTCCACGCCGTTGGCATTGGCGCGCAGCCCGAGTTGGCAGCCGTCCGGGTTCATCGCCAGTACGACGTGATGACATTGCTGAGATGAGGGAAGGCTGCGTAATGCGCAAGATAGCGTCACCACGGCAGCATTTTCATCACCGTGCGTGCCCGCAATAATGAGCCCGGTATCCGGCCCGCTGTGCACTGCGGGGAAATAAAGCAGCGGCGCACCTAATAAAGATTTTCCGTAAATTTCGCCAGCCATGGCCAATTGGCCGCGTTCACTGCGTGGTCGCTGTTGGATCATGGTGTTATCCCGCTCTAATGCCCATTAAGTTAAGACGCATTGCTATTCTATTCAGTGTATTACGCTTTTAAGCCATTTTCCCAGCGCAATATTTCATCACTCGTGAAAGCTGTCGTCGTTATTTAACGGCGAACAACGGAAACTGCGCTGCGGTTAGTAACGTAGCTTGTTATACTCAAGACAGCGCTAAGCCGATAACCAATAAGGGGATTTACATGTCAATTGCCAGAATCGTTGCTCGTTATACCGAAAATACCCAGGACACTATTACGCTGCTGTGTGGCATCGATGGTGACAACCAAATCCGCCAAGGGGAATGGTTTGGCGTAGTGAAAAATGACGATGGACAGGGGGATGAGTCTAATTATCCGTTTACCCTGCATATTGATTATCAAAAAAAGGCGTTCTATCTCGATTATGGTTTTGATGAGGCGGATACACGTCAGCTGCAAGAGATTGATATCCAACAGCAACCGTTAGCGGAAAACGGGGTGTTTACTATTGTTGATGTCGAAGAAGGAGAAGAATACAGCTATAAGATCAGCAGTATTCATTTGTACGATTGAGCATTTCGCCCCTGACTATTGTCTGCGTTGGTCGCAGGCTTTACCGCCCAGTTTTTCAATCTCGTCGCCAACCGACGCTAGGGCGCGGAAATGATGTGCTATAAGATAAGTAATTCAGCTAGTTAACTGGGGATGATTGATGATGGCGAAAATAAAGACTCAACAGGTTTTTCGTGTGGCGCTGTGCGCCACGGTGATCCACCTGTGTTTTACTGCCTCCGCTGCGCAGCTGCCACCGGGCACGATCTTGGCAGAAAAACAGGAAATTGTTCGTCACATCAAAGATGAGCCCGCTTCGCTGGATCCGATTAAAGCAGTGGGGTTGCCCGAAGCGCAGGTCGCCCGCGACTTATTCGAGGGATTAGTCAATCAAGATGCACAAGGAAACGTGATCCCCGGTGTTGCCGCTTCTTGGAAAACGTCTAATAATCAGACCTATATTTTTACGTTGCGTAAAAACGCGCGGTGGTCAAACGGTGACGCTGTCACGGCGAGGGATTTTGTTTACAGCTGGCAGCGTTTAGTAGAGCCGAAAAATTTGTCGCCTTTCGCCTGGTTTGCTCAACTGGCGGGCATTCAAAATGCCGAAGAAATCATTGCAGGTAAACTGCCTGCTGACAAATTGGGCGTAACAGCGGTTGATGATCATACGTTGAAAGTACAACTGAATAAGCCCGTACCGTATTTCGTTAGCCTGACTGCCAATTTTAGCCTGTTCCCAGTACCGCAGGCTGTGGTGGAAAAATATGGTAACGACTGGACTAAAGTGGGGCATTTAGTCGGCAACGGCGCTTTTAAGCTGCAACAACGTGTCGTCAATGAAAAGCTGGTGTTGGCAGCTAATGAACACTATTGGGATCACGCGAAAACCGTATTGACTAAAGTGACGTTTGTACCGATTAACCAGGAATCTAACGCGACCAAACGTCACCTGGCAGGTGATATCGATATCACCGAATCATTCCCTAAAAACATGTATAAGAAGTTGTTGAAAGAGATACCTGAGCAGGTTTATACGCCGGATCAACTGGGTACCTATTACTACGCCTTCAATACCCAACGTGCGCCAACCAATGACGTGCGGGTTCGCAAGGCATTGTCTTATGCCATTGATCGAAAAATTATCGCAGAGAAAGTGTTGGGTACCGGAGAGAAACCGGCTTATCACTTCACGCCTGATGTTACCGCCGGCTTCAAACCGCAGAAAAGTCTATTACAGCAGCAGTCGCAACAAGAACTGGATGCACAAGCCAAGGCACTGATGCAAGCTGCGGGCTATGGCCCCGGTAAGCCGCTGAAGTTGACGCTGTTGTATAACACCTCGGAAAGTCATCAAAAGATCGCCATCGCCGTTGCATCAATGTGGAAGAAGAAGCTCGGCGTTGAGGTTAAATTACAGAATCAGGAATGGAAAACCTACATTGATAGCCGTAATACCGGTAATTTTGATGTCGTGCGAGCTTCGTGGGTAGGTGACTATAATGAGGCCTCAACTTTCTTGTCATTACTGGGCTCGCGCCATACCGGTAATATCGCTAAATTCCGCAGCGCCGATTACGATCGGGTTCTGGAGCAAGCAAGCCGCCAAACGAACTCGGTTGAACTGACTGCCGACTATAACAAAGCGGAACAGATCATTGCCGAGCAGGCTCCGATCGCCCCCATTTACCAGTACACCAATGGTCGATTGATTAAACCGTGGGTGAAAGGATACCCGATCACCAATCCAGAAGACGTGGCCTACAGCCAGAGCCTTTATATCATCAGACACTGATTGAAAAGCATTCTGCTAGGCTTACCGCGAATAAACGATGAAGAGGATAGGCAATGGATGTTATCGCTGGCAATGCGCTGCAAGTTTCTGACGCGGTCTACGCATTTAAGCTGGACGGTAAGGGCGGCGTAACGCCCATTGATCACGACGATCGGATCACCTGCGACATTCCGTGTTGGCTTCATCTAGATTACGCGCATTCCGCCAGCGCACATTGGTTGGCAAGTACGCCGCTGTTACCAGACTCAGTCCGCGAAGCCCTCTCGGGGGAGAGTACGCGGCCGCGCGTGACGCGACAGGGCGACGGTACGATGATTACGCTACGAGGTATTAATTTCAACACCAATGCGCGCCCAGATCAGTTGGTCACCTTTCGCGTTTACATCACCGACAAAATGATTGTCTCAACCCGTCATCGCAAAGTGTATTCGATCGATGAAGTGGTAAACGATTTGCAAAGTGGTGTCGGGCCAACCAACAGTGGTAGCTGGCTGGTCGATGTTTCCGATGGGCTGACCGACCACGCCAGTGAGTTTATCGAAGATTTGCACGATAAGATTATCGATCTGGAAGATGCGTTGTTGGAGCAACAAATTCCAGAACGCGGCCAACTGGCGTTGATCCGTAAACAATTGATTGTATTACGCCGCTATATGGCTCCCCAGCGCGATGTATTTTCTCGTCTGGCCAGTGAGCGCCTGCCGTGGATGAGTGATGACGATCGTAGACGGATGCAGGATATCGCCGATCGCCTTGGCCGTGGTCTTGATGATTTGGACGGTAGTATTGCGCGTACGGCTATTTTGTCCGATGAAATAACGACGGTGATGGCAGAGGCGATGAATCGGCGTACGTATACCATGTCCTTGTTGGCGATGGTGTTCTTACCCACGACATTCCTCACGGGATTGTTTGGTGTGAACTTGGGGGGGATTCCCGGGGGGAGTGAGCCGCTCGGCTTTGCGGCGTTCTGTATCATGCTGGTTTTACTGGTACTCGGCGTGGCTTGGTGGCTTAAACGTCGTCGCTGGCTATAACGCGTTGATTATCGTTGCCAATAGACAGCTAAAAGTGATGAAAACCCGGATAATATTGAGCGACATCAACATTTGCTGAGAGAAAGTGCGGCATCATCTCTCTTGCAGGTGAATGCAACGTCAAGCGATGGGCGTTGCGCTCCATAATTGTCTTACTTTCTTATTTTTAGCATTACTGCATAGCATATTTGCTTCATACAGTGCCGGTTTAGATACCGGCATTTTTTTTACCTATCGTTAGCCATTAACGGTTTATGCGGCAGATTCATCCCAGAAACTGGCCTCTATTTTATTCCCGTCAAGATCGCGTACAAAACAGCCATAATATTGTTCACCATAATGTGGACGAGAACCGGGCGCGCCCTCATCCTGAGCACCCGCTGCCAGCGCCTGTTGATAAAACGCATCAACCTGCTTTTTGCTGGTGGCAAAAAAACCGACGTGGATGCCGTTGCCCATGCTGGCAGGCTGGCCGTCAATCGGCGTTTGCAGCCAAAACTCAGGATAGTCGCGGCCATAGCCGATAGCGCCAGAATGCTCCAATACGCGGCGGCAATCCAGCGCACCGAGAACGCAATCGTAAAAATCTGCAGCCTTGGAAAAATTATTGGTTCCCACAGAGACATGGGACAAACACGGGGTGATATTCATCAGTAAGCTCCATTAACTGTACAAATAAACAGTATAGAATAAATTCGGCGCTGTCAGGTTTTTTTTGCTGGAATTGTGATCGGGATAGAAAAGCATTCAGCGGGCGGTGAACCCATCGGCCGGATAACCGATGGGATGGGGTAATTATTTGATTTCTAAGACATCTAAACGTTGTGGTGTGGCGATTCCATCATCAGATTCTTCTGGTTGCCAGCCGACGGGACGTAACGGAATCTCTTCGCGATCGAAGGCTAAGTCACCACCGTCAATGACGTCACTATCATGATGAATACTCTTAAAATCAAACAATTCAGTATCACACAAATGTGAAGGAACCACATTTTGCATAGCGCTGAACATGGTCTCAATGCGACCAGGATAGCGCTTATCCCAATCACGCAGCATTTCACCAATCACCTGGCGTTGCAGGTTAGGCTGCGAACCACATAGGTTGCAAGGAATAATCGGGTATTCTTTGGCAATGGCGAAACGCTCAATGTCTTTCTCGCGGCAGTAAGCCAGTGGACGAATGACCACGTGCTTGCCATCATCACTCATCAGCTTCGGTGGCATGCCTTTCATCTTGCCACCGTAGAACATATTGAGGAACAACGTTTGCAGAATGTCGTCGCGGTGATGACCCAGTGCGATTTTGGTCGCACCCAGCTCTGTCGCGGTACGGTACAGGATACCGCGGCGCAGGCGTGAACACAGAGAGCAGGTTGTTTTACCTTCCGGTATTTTCTCTTTCACGATGCCATAGGTATTTTCTTCGACAATCTTGTATTCCACGCCCAAGCTTTCAAGATAAGCGGGAAGAATGTGCTCAGGGAACCCCGGTTGTTTTTGATCGAGGTTAACCGCGATCAATGAGAAGTTGATCGGCGCACTTTGTTGAAGATTGCGTAGAATCTCCAACATGGTGTAGCTGTCTTTACCGCCAGACAGGCAAACCATGATGCGGTCGCCTTCTTCTATCATATTAAAATCGGCAATGGCTTCACCTACGTTACGGCGAAGCCTTTTTTGCAACTTGTTGAGGTTATACTGTTCTTTTTGGCTAACTGATTGTTTTTCTGACATTTTACTGGTTCTCAAATCTCAAAAGGGGCAATGTTGGGGCAAAATACTTGATAGAGCAAGTTGGGTGTTGAGCGTGTTTATCTGCTCAGTATTGGGTTTTGCGATCCCTGTTACGCGAATTGCATACACCATTTGCGCGTTATCATGCCCCATTTGGTTTGCGATAATGCGCCCGGTAACGACCAGTACGCAAAAGTATGCCGCGTATGGTACGGATTACGACGACGAATGCCAGCGCGTTTTACTGTCCATGCTATCTGATGTTAATCGACGATAAACAATAGTACGGTTTTTACTCTATCTGATTTAAACATCCATGGATTCCCCCCGATTCGATAGCTTATCGTTGAACTGCGTCACTCATCTATGTACAGATTCGCAATCTGTAGATGCCGTAATAGTGTCACGGTTCAGTAAATCATCATTCAGAAAAAAAGGGGGCGTGCAAAGCGCCGAATGATAGTTTTCTCCGGCCGTTTGCCAGTTGAACAAAAGGTGAGCTTATCGAATTAACTGAACAAACAGTAGACAACAAACGCTCTGCTTGGTCTTTCACCCATGACGGAGGACGTTTCGGTCATGGGCGAGGTGCTTGTTAAACCGCTATATCGTTACCTAATGTATTGACATCTATCAGCTTAAAGTCCTTATCCATTACCTTAATCGCGTTTTCGCACGGTGCGTTGCTGAGGAAATCGCAGTGTTCTTTGATGTGTTTATCGCTGATGCGAATCCACTGCGAAAAAATAGCCACGAAATCAAAGCCTGAACGAAATTCTGATACGATGTTCCGTTGCGTGTCATCGTAACGTGTTATCAGGAAAGGCGGCATAAATGCCTGTCGGTTTAGATCGTCATGTTCCATATACGCATCATCCATCCCTTTATTGAACTGACCTAGACCGTGATCGGCAAAGTAGAGCATTGACCACTTAGCGCCGATGTCAGTAGCATCGCGGGTTATTTGCTCCAACATGCGGTCGGTGTTTTTGATGCTCTGTATATAGCAGGAGAAATCTTTAGATTTATAGAATTCATCGTACTCCCCATTCGTTCTGGCGCATGATTCAGGATGTGAACCAATCAAATGAACAACGATTAGTTTTTTCTGCGACTTATCATTTAACGCCTCTTTAATTGAAGGCATTAGCGCGTGGTCAGGATAATAATGATGGTCGTTTGAATCCCCGCTCTTGATAAAATAACTCACATCTGCCTGCCGTCCAATATCGGCTACGGGTCCATCATAGGTGCCGAATCTTCCCTGATTTGAAAGCCAAAACGTTTTGTATCCTGCCTTTTTAGCCAGCCTGATGATGCTGTTGTTATATTCGATACCTTCACTGCTGCGCGGGTAGAATGAGGCCGTCAGTGATGGCACCGTTGCAAAGCTTGGCGAGTAGTAGTTATTAAAGAAGATCCCATTAGCTCTCGAAAGAAATGGCGTATTGTTGCGCCCATACCCGTAGGCGTGCATATAGTCTCGGCGAACACTCTCGCCAACCACCATGATGTAGGTATCGTATTTACCGCCGCGATCAACGGGGTTCCACTCGTCCTGAGTGGCGAGCAAGTGTGCACTCATTTTTTCCTGCTCAGTGATTAATTTATAGGGTTTATAAATATCAGTGGTAAAACGCACTGGGGAGAAATTAAATGCGCGATATGATAAGGCATTTCCTTCCATATATGATATTGCAGGATTAAAAGAAACGATAACAACGGCGGTGAGCATCATAAATGAAACTGCGCGACTTTTAAGTCTACTAATACCGCCAGATACCGCGATGCAGGTGAATCCTAGAACGATAATCAAGAGTGAAAGAATGATGCTTGATACTGGGATAAGCCGGATAAATTCTAGGCATTCCGATACGCTGGTATAACGCGCGGCGGCTACGGTATTCACCGACGGGGGGCCATATTTTACAGCAGTAGGAAGATAGGCTGCGGAAATAATGCTTAAAATAAAAACGATAACACTGCCGGCAACACGTGAAGCCCGAAATGCAAGCATCACCAGTATCGCCAAGGCGATGACGTAGCCAGGTCTGATCGCGTACCCATAAGAAAAATTCAGCAGTATTGACCAAAAAATAAAAGCAATAAAAATAATTACGTTTTTATGTTGTTTCATCCGTGACTATTCTTTGTGTGTGGAGTGATAAAATAAGAATTAATTTTATCACTTTTCCTATTCCAATTTGATAAACAATCATAAAACCAGGTGGTTAACGCTGTGCATTTAGTGTTCAAATAAAGGTGGCGGCATCGTCTGACACAAAGATAACGAGAGAGTCGGGGATTCATGCAGTGAATTGAGAGGAGAGGTTGGGCGAAACGGTCGCCGGTACAGGTGCGAGTCGCTACTTATCGATTAACGGTCGTGGCAAACCCGCGTTATGCCAGACCCGATGGGTTTCGCTACTCTGTTGTGGAGTCAGCTGTTTTACCCGCCAACAAGCGCAAGAAATCGTATTTTTCTTTCAGCTCTTTTTCTGCTGCTTGATATAACGCGCTGGCAACCTCTGGCTGCTGGCTATTCAGCCGTCGGAAACGTTGCTCATTGAGCAGCGTGGCGCTCAGCTCACTATTCGGCGGCCGCGAATCTAGCGACAATGCCATTTGTCCTTGCTGAGTGCGGCGGGGGGCAAAGCGATATAGCGGCCAGAAGCCCGTTGCGCCCTTAGCGAGATTTGTGCCACGTACACATAGCCATACATCATCATACTGTTGCCAAGATTTTTACATCTGTCGTCATCATTTAGCGGTACCTTTTGGCTCAAAGATCTGCAAAAACACAGTGTTGCAGCAATAATTAAAGTCTAGCAGAGCCAATTTGGCGTTCTTTATCGTAATTGTGTGACAGGAGGGCGTTTCATTAATCGCAGTTGTAAGTTCATATTTCTTCCAACAAAGTTGCGTTATCGTAGGGAAAACGCGTGCAAGTTTAACGATAATTTAATTGTTTACCGCCATACTGGTAGTTGGGTTTACTGTTAATAGAAGAGTTATTTAATGACAGGATTTATGTATTTAACCGTGGCGATTATTGCCGAAGTCATTGCAACAACCATGTTGAAAGCCTCTGAGGGCTTTACCCGTTTGTGGCCGTCGTTGCTGGTGGTTTTGGGTTATGGCGTGGCATTTTGGGGGCTATCGATGGTAGTTAAGACCATGCCACTCGGGATCGTCTATGCAATATGGTCTGGTATGGGGATTGTACTGGTGTCAATTGCTGCCGTCTTTGTCTATAACCAAAAACTCGACTGGCCGGCGATTATTGGGATGGTGTTAATCATTACCGGCGTGTTAGTCATTAATTTATTATCAAAAACCAGCGCACACTGAGTGCTATTCTATCTGGTGCTCAGCGGCAATTGGATCACCGAATGTCCAAACTGTGAACGCCGCTGACTGCCATTATTTGTTGGTAAATATCGGCGACTTGCCTTTTTGGTGACAGTGTAACTTCCATTGAGAGCTCGCAACGCTCCATTTCCCCATCACGCTGAGTCACCGAAAGCTGTGCCGGGCGAATACGCATTTTCTGCAATGCTAATAATACGGTGGGTACGCTGTGCGGCGTTAATTGCAATACCATAAAGTGATGATGGCCAATGAGCCGATTACTTAATTGGCGGAAAACCTCCAGTACAACTAAGGTCATCATAGTGCCGTAAATACCGATTTCATATAATCCACTGCCGATGACTAAACCAATCGCTGCCGTTACCCATAAACCTGCTGCGGTGGTCAAACCTTTCACCACTTGCTTTTGAATCATGATCGTACCGGCACCGAGGAAGCCCATACCGCTGACTACTTGCGCGGCAACGCGGCTTGGATCTAACCCAACGTGGGGCTGATTCAGTAAATCGTCAAACCCGTATTTGGAGACGATCATGAACATAGCGCTGCCGATACCCACCAAAATATGCGTCCGCAGTCCGGCTTCTTTTGCTCGAAGTTGTCGCTCGATACCGATCAAACCGCCTAATGCCCCGGCAAGTGCAATTCGCAGAAGTAAGTCACTAATCATAAATAATTCCCTATATCGATAATCAACGCTCGGTCAGTGTAAAAAATTCAAAATAACTGCTGATGTATATTCTCATTGTTTGATTAACAGGCTAGATTAAACAAGTTTGCTTAAATAATAGTTATACCAATAGGTAAAAAGACACATTCTTGTTATTTACCGCAGCGTGATACCCGGCTCAGGAGAAAAACAATGGCAAGGCAAAAAGGGTGGCTGGTTTGCACCGTGATGATGCTGGCTGCATGCAGCAGTAATCATGAAGAACCACAACAGCAAGGAACTAGCGCCAAAATTAATCACTTACCGACCAGCGCACACTGTGCCAGCGTAGGTGGAATCACAACCATTGCGCACACGTTAAACGGCGAAGCAGTCAGAATGTGCCAAATGCCAAATGGTAAACAGTGTGAAGAGTGGGCATTAGGCCAAGGGGCCTGTGCTGACGCCAGTTAATGGAATCCCAGGCCACGTAGCAGCCTGGGGAGGCTATTAGTATACCCAGTCTTTCAGGGTGTAAATCAGGGTATGGTTACCGTCGCTCAGCGTTAACTGCTGTTGTTGCAGGCTAACCTTGGCACCATTGTGTAACACTGAGCCAATGATTTGATCCCATTGGTTACGCTGCGGATCGCTACACATCATGCGCGTTGTCGCCAGACCTTTCACGGTCAGTACGCCGTTATCCAACTGACCATTACCGAAGAAACGGTTGCACATAGAGCCGGAAACATGCAGCTTTTCGCCAAACTCAATACTCGGCCCTTTTCCTTGCTGGGCATTGGCGGCTATGCCGTCCACACTTTGCAGCACAAAGTTGTGATGTATCAGGTCGCTTTCACTTACCTTGTTATTCACGGGTTTATTTTGGCTCATACCACATCCTGCTAACAGCATGGTGGCTAATGCCACCGAAAGTAATTTCTTCATTTTATCTCCATCGTTAATTGTGTAACTGATTGACACAAGGAGCGTTGCGCAACAGTTGGTCGATATTATTCAGCGTCGTTTGCGAAATGCTGGTCAACGCTTCTTCGGTCAGGAAAGCCTGATGTCCGGTAAATAGTACGTTATGGCAGGCTGACAAGCGGCGGAAAATATCGTCCTGAATGACGTCGTTAGATTTGTCTTCGAAAAACAGGTCGCGCTCGTTTTCGTAGACGTCCATGCCCAACGCGCCGATTTTTTGCTGTTTCAGCGCATCAATGGCGGCAGAGGAGTCGATCAAGCCGCCGCGACTGGTGTTAATCACCATGACGCCATCTTTCATCATTGAAAATGCTTCGGCGTTAAGCAGATGATGGTTTTCGGGAGTGAGTGGACAGTGCAGGGTAATGACATCTGATTGCGCGTACAGTGTTTTCAAATCGACATATTCTGCGCCTAACGCTAGAGCCTGATCGCTGGGGTATGGATCGTACGCCAGTAGTTTCATGCCGAAGCCCTTAAGAATACGCATCGTTGCCACGCCAATCTTACCGGTACCAATTATCCCCGCAGTGCGGTTATGCATATTAAAACCGATCAGTCCTTCTAGCGAGAAGTTGGCATCGCGGGTGCGTTGATAGGCTCGATGAATACGGCGATTTAAGCACATCATTAAGCCTACTGCGTGTTCCGCGACGGCCTCCGGCGAGTAAGCAGGGACGCGTACCACTTTGATACCCAATGCCTTCGCCGCGTCCAAATCGACATTATTGAAACCGGCACAGCGCAACGCCAGGATTTCAACGCCCAGCGCGGCCAGTTCTTCCAGAACTTCACGGCTGCCATCGTCATTGACGAAGATGCATACGGCTTTGCACCCCGCGGCCGTTTTGGCGGTTTTTTTACTGAGCAGAAAATCAAAAAACTCAAGCTCATAACCAAACTGTTGGTTCACCAGTTCTAGATATTTGCGGTCATACTGTTTAGTGCTGTATATCGCCAGTTTCATTAGGGTTTCTCCAGCGTAATTTTGCCCCGATTTTAACCGATTTTGCTAATATTGACAATTACTTAGCGTCTAACATGGTGGGGGTAATGCGTAAGCAACCTGATGCGGCAATGTTTCCTGCTTACCTGCTAAGCATAGATAACAATTCAGATGCTCAATAACCGAGCTATAGCGAGGCGTCACCGTGCGAATCCTAATGCGTGGGCATAACGGCGTGAATCAAATTGGGAATTGACCGCAAGGGACAAAAAAATCCCCACGCGAGGTGGGGAAATGGCTTCTTCACATATACCCAGCATAGCAAGACTGGAGGTATACAGCGTGCTTATTATAATCATTTCAAAACTAATAATTTTATTGAGTAATCACAATAGTAAAATTCTGAAATAGTGACGATTCCGTCGTCTAATATGTAAGCAAACCCTACAAGAGCGGAATAAACGTCGGTGAAAAATGCTCAAACAGTTGCAGTACGCTATATGCGACTTCACGCTGGTTTAAAATCATGACATCATAATTTCCCTTTCTGGCATAGACTTAACGCATCCTCGCATGTGCCTAACTCAGGAATGAAACAATCATTTAATGACTAAGCGATTGAAAGTCTTCATAGGGATTGTGATCTGTATCGTGATCCTACTATTGATCTTATGGCAAACGCTGCCGCGTTGGTTGCCTCGCATTGTGGCGCAGTGGCTACCGCAGGGCAGCGAACTGGTAATGAAAGGCCCTTTGCGTTGGCGGCAAGGTGGTTTGTATATCGAAGGGGTACAATATCGCGCCCAGTCGTGTCTGTTGGCAGACAGCGGGCCAACACGTTTGCGCTATAGCGCCGGACGTTGGCAATTGCGCAGTGACCAGCTCACTGTTGATACCGCCTGTTTATCTAAATTGCCAACCAGCGATGGCCGTGGTGCACCGTTAATGCTGGATAAATTGCAACAACAGTTACCGCAGTTTGATGTGGACATTAATGAGTTTACGCTCATTCCATGGCAGCGCTATGCGGGGAAATTGCAATTGAACACTACGGTTAACGGCCAACAATTGCGTTACCACGGCAAAAATCTTCATATCGAAGCGTTGCTGGATGAAAAACAGCAGATGACGTTGCAAAACCTGACCGTCTTGCCCCCCAACGGCGCGCACCCTTTACATCTGAGCGGAAACCTCGCTATTCCTCTCGATTTAGCCAGTCAACCGCCGCACGGAGCGTTACAAGGTGAAATACAGACTGGCTATTTGGAACGCCCGTTGCTGATGGATGTGCGTTGGGAGCAGCGTCAGGGCGTGGTAACACTGAAAGAAAAGGGCGATGAGCAACCTTTGGCGACGCTGCCGTGGTCCATTGAGCCTCATCGAATCAGCATTGATAAAGGCCAGTGGCGCTGGCCCTATATTGATCAACCCCTCAGCGGCGGTATTAATGTTGCCTTGCGTGACTGGAATAAAGGATTTGATGAAACGCAGATCAGTGCGCGGCTGAATGTGATTACTGCCGGGCATAACGGTAAAGGCAATGCGGTGTTGACACTTGGCCCAGGCAAAGTTGGGCTGACGTAAAGCGATCTGGGGTTTCAACTGACCGGTCAGGCTAATTTGTCCGACTACTCATTGACAGCATCAATCCCAGGCATTATCAGCGGCTCAATCCTCAATCCCACTTTCGTGCTGCAACCCGGATCGCTGCTACGCGCCTGGGGCAACGTGACACCGGAGCTTAAACTGCAAGAAATGCGTTTGCCTTTGGCCGGAGTAAAGGTGACTGCTGCCGGTATCAGTGGACGTTTGCAAGCTATTATCCGCGCCAGCGATCGCTATTGGGGGCAGGCAAAACTTCACCTCGATGGCAAAGCGCAAGATTTTTGGCCTGACACAGGCCGTTGGCAATGGCGTTATTGGGGCAATGGCAGCCTGCCACCGTTACAGGCCACTTGGGATGCCAACGGCAGCGGCAGTTGGCAGGGCTCCAATGTGATCCTCGACCGTTTTTCTACCGGTTTTGATCGGCTGAAATATGGCAAGGTGAAAGTTGATGCACCCCGTTTGACGCTGAATAAACCGCTTCGTTGGCAACGTGATGAAGGTGATGCGGCTTTTAACGGCGATGTGCAGTTGGTCGCTAATAAAATCAGTTTTACCGACGGCGGGCATCTGCCACCTTCCCAGCTTAATCTGCAACTTAACGGACGCGACCCTAATGATTTTCAGTGGCAGGGTAAACTTCAGGCACAAGATATTGGGCCGATAGCCCTACGAGGGCGCTGGGATGGCGAGCGATTGCGCGGGGAAGGCTGGTGGCCGAAACAGCCATTGACGGTGTTCCAACCATTAATATCGCCGGATTTGAACATTAATTTGCGCGAAGGTGCGTTTTACGCCCAGGCGGCATTTTCCGCCGCACGCGATCAGGGGTTCGAAGCAGGTGGTCACTGGGTAGTGAAAAATGGTGGTATGTGGCTGAAAGACGGTGAGTTAAGCGGGTTGGATTTTGTTATGTCCTACCGTTTGAAAAATCATTTATGGCAGTTGGGTGTTAAACAACCGGTTTCGCTGCGCATCAAATCGCTCAATAATTTGTTTGAAATGCGAAATATTAGCGCTGATTTGCAAGGAACGTATCCGTACAGTGAACGTTTGCCGCTGACGCTCAGTAACGTCGGTGTAGAGATGCTCAACGGGCGTATCAGTCTCTCGGCGTTACGCTTCCCACAACATGATGCTGCGGTACTGAAGCTGGACAATATCGACCTCAGCGCCTTATTTACCGCGCTTAAGCCGAAGCAATTCGCGATGTCAGGCCGGATTGACGGTGAATTACCGCTGTATCTGAATCATCCGCAGTGGTTAGTGCATGATGGCTGGATAGCCAACGCCGGTATGCTGACGCTTCGATTAGACAAGGATATGGCGGACGCGATCGCGAGTAATAATTTGGCAACCGGTGCGATTATGGATTGGTTGCGCTATATGGAGATTAATCGTTCGCAGGCGCGGGTCGATCTCGACAATTTGGGTGAGCTAAGGTTGCAAGCCAGGATCGATGGTGTAAACCCGCAGAAAAATGCCAAACGCGAAGTTATTCTGAACTATAACCATCAGGAAAACGTGTTTCAGCTATGGCGCAGCCTGCGCTTTGGCGACAATTTACAGGAGTGGCTCGAGCAAGCCCTCGCAGAACCTGGGGAACAACCATGAAAATCTTCACCTGGCCATTTTTGGCCTCTGCGGTAACGACGCTGTTACTGAGTGGATGTGTGCCGCGCATTGAAGTGGCGACGCCGAAAGATCCCATCACCATCAACATGAACGTCAAAATTGAACATGAAATACACATCAAAGTGGACAAAGACGTTGAAAACATGCTGAAAAACCGCAGCGATCTGTTTTAGGAGCCAATAAAATGAAAAAACATTATAAGTGGTTAATTGGCATCGGGTGGCTATTCAGTAGCGCAGTGATGGCGCTGTCGTTGGATGACGCAAAAGCTCAAGGGAGAGTGGGGGAAACCTTGAGTGGTTATGTGGCGCCACTTAAACAGGATAAGGAAACGCTGGAACTGGTTAAACGCATTAATGCCGGGCGAGCCGAGCAATATCAGCAGGTCGCCGATAAAAATCATGTCTCGACTAATGAAGTCGCGCGTCTGACAGGGCAAAAGTTGGTGGGGCGTGCTAAATCGGGTGAATATGTACGTGGTATTAATGGTCAGTGGTTAAAAAAATAGTTTGAAAGGTATCGCGGTTGCCGCAATCACACGCAGGGAACCGGATTTCTGTTTTGAATCGCGGGGGCAAAAATGCCCCCGGATGTTGCATTAGGCGGCAACGACCTGAGCCAATAGGGCTTGGGCGTCTTCTTGTGCCTTGGTCGCCACCTCTGGGCCGTATGCGATGCCTTCAGCAAACACAAATTCGACGTCGGTGATACCAATGAAGCCCAGGAACAGCCGCAGGTAAGGTTCTACCAAATCGGTTGGCGTACCTTTGTGGATACCGCCACGGCTGGTCAAAATGATAGCGCGCTTGCCTTTCACTAAACCTTCTGAACCGTTTTCAGTGTAACGGAAGGTCACACCGGCACGGGCTATCAGATCAAAATAGTTCTTCAACTGGGTCGGAATGTTGAAGTTGTACATTGGCGCAGCCATGACAATGGTGTCATGAGCCTGCAACTCAGCGATCAGCTCGTCAGACAATGCCAACGCGTCTTGTTGACGTGGCGTCAGTGGCGCTTCAGAAGGGCGTAGTGCACCTACCAGCTCACCATCTAATACTGGGATAGGGTTAGCGGCTAAGTCACGCACGGTGATAGTGTCGTCGCCGTGAGTCTGGCTCCACTGTTCGACAAAGAAATCGGCCAGTTTATTAGATTGAGAATAGGTCGCTAAGATGCTTGATTTAAGTACCAGTACTTTGCTCATTGTTCATTCCTCATTATACCCTTGTGTTTCATCGTGCTATTGAACGTTAAACGGGTACAGGGTTGTAGAAATAAGGACTCAGCGTCCCTTGCATGGAATACACTGTAGGCATCTTTGGTTCGCTGTGATAGCGGAATATTTCGAGATGTTCGTTCGATTATATTGAACAAGTCGCAGCAGCGTCATCAGAAGGGTATGGGGAAAAAACGGCGTGTGATACCCTGTGCACCGACAGCAAACATGAGCTAAAACCATTCTAAACCGCCGTCGGCAGCGTGTCCGGCGGCGATGAAACAAGGAATATCGAAAGTGAAATCCCCTTTCGCGGCACTGTCATCCCAACTGGATGATCTGATGCTCCGTGACCAACAACGCCTCCGACGTCGGTTGCAGGGCGCACGAAAAGTCAAGAGCCCCGATGCCCAGCAGGCGGTTGCCTTAGAGATTGAAAACGACATTGCCGTGGCATGGCAAAAGGTGCAAACGCGAGCGGCCTCGTGCCCCAAAATCACCTATCCGCCGAGTTTGCCGGTCAGCCAGAAAAAACAGGACATTCTTAAGGCAATCCGCGACCATCAGGTGGTGATCGTCGCCGGTGAAACCGGTTCGGGTAAAACCACCCAGTTGCCAAAAATATGTTTGGAGTTGGGGCGAGGGGTTAAAGGGCTGATCGGCCACACGCAACCGCGCCGTCTTGCCGCACGTACCGTTGCCAATCGTATCGCTGATGAGTTGGACACCCCGTTGGGCGGCAGCGTAGGGTACAAAGTGCGCTTCAACGATCAGGTTGGCGAAAACTCGCTGGTTAAGCTGATGACTGACGGCATTCTGCTGGCGGAAATCCAGCAAGATCGCTTGTTAATGCAGTACGACACGCTGATTATCGATGAGGCGCATGAGCGTAGCCTGAACATCGACTTCATCCTTGGCTACCTGCGCGAACTGCTGCCGAAACGCCCGGATTTGAAGGTGATCATTACTTCGGCGACCATTGATCCGCAGCGATTTTCGCGCCATTTCAATAATGCGCCAATTATCGAAGTCTCTGGTCGGACGTATCCGGTCGAGGTGCGTTATCGCCCGGTGGTTGATGATGCCGATGACACCGAACGCGATCAGCTGCAGGCGATTTTCGACGCGGTGGATGAACTGGGCCGTGAAGGGCCGGGTGATATTCTGATCTTTATGAGCGGCGAGCGCGAAATTCGCGACACGGCCGATGCGCTCAACAAGCTTAACTTACCGCACACTGAGGTATTACCGCTGTACGCGCGCTTGTCGAACAGCGAGCAGAACCGGGTATTTCAGTCGCATCATGGCCGCCGTATTGTGCTGGCGACCAACGTCGCAGAAACCTCGCTTACCGTGCCCGGTATCAAATACGTTATCGATCCCGGAACGGCGCGCATTAGCCGTTACAGCTTTCGGACTAAGGTGCAACGTTTACCGATCGAACCGGTATCACAGGCGTCGGCGAATCAACGTAAAGGGCGCTGTGGACGCGTATCTGAAGGTATTTGCATTCGCTTGTATTCAGAGCAGGACTTTATGTCACGTCCTGAGTTTACTGATCCAGAGATTTTGCGCACTAATCTGGCCTCGGTAATCCTGCAGATGACCTCGCTCGGCCTGGGCGATATTGCCGCATTCCCATTTGTTGAAGCGCCGGATAAACGCAATATTCAAGACGGCGTACGGCTGTTGGAAGAGCTTGGCGCGATTAACACCCTGGCGTCGGGGCATTACCAACTGACTGCGCAGGGGCGTCAATTAGCACAATTGCCCATCGATCCGCGCTTGGCGCGGATGGTGCTGGAAGCGCGTAACAGCGGCAGCGTGCGGGAAGTCATGATCATTACTGCCGCATTATCGATTCAGGATCCGCGCGAACGGCCAATGGATAAACAGCAGGCGTCTGATGAAAAACATCGTCGCTTTGCTGATAAAGACTCCGATTTCATGGCGTTCGTTAACCTGTGGGATTACCTGCAAGCGCAGCAAAAAGCGCTGTCGTCCAGCCAGTTTCGACGGCTGTGCCGCACCGATTTCCTGAACTATCTGCGGGTACGTGAATGGCAGGATATTTACACCCAATTACGTCAGGTCGTGAAAGAGTTGGGTTTGCCGATTAACAGCGAACCCTCAGATGTGCGTAGTGTCCATGTTGCGTTGCTCACCGGCCTGCTATCGCACGTGGGTCAGAAAGATACGGATAAACAGGAATATACCGGCGCACGCAATGCCCGATTCTCGATTTTCCCTGGTTCCGGTTTGTTCAAGAAACCGCCTAAATGGGTCATGGTGGCGGAACTGGTGGAAACCAGCCGGCTTTGGGGGCGAATTGCTGCACGTATTGAGCCGGAGTGGATTGAACCGCTGGCTCAACATTTAGTGAAACATCACTACAGCGAACCGCATTGGTCAAAATCACAGGGCGCGGTGATGGCCAGTGAGAAAGTGACGCTATTTGGCTTACCCATTGTCGCTGCGCGGCTGGTAAATTACAGCACCATCGATCCGCTCCTGTGCCGGGAGCTGTTTATCCGCCACGCATTAGTGGAGGGCGACTGGCAAACGCGTCACGCGTTCTTTAGCGACAATCTCAAGCTGCGAGCCGAGGTGGAAGAGCTAGAGCATAAATCCCGTCGGCGCGACATTCTTGTGGATGACGATACCTTGTTCAGCTTTTATGACCGGCATATTCCGTCGGATGTGGTGTCATCACGCCATTTCGATAAATGGTGGAAGCAGGCTTCCCGGCAGCAGCCGGATTTGCTCATTTTCGCCAAGGAAATGTTGATCAAGGAAGGCGCGAATCAAGTTAGTGCGCTGGATTACCCCAACGTTTGGCATCAAGGCAACATTAAACTGCGTTTGACCTATCAGTTCGAACCGGGCACTGATGCGGACGGGGTGACGGTGCATATTCCGCTGCCGATTCTCAACCAGATTGAGGCGTCCGGTTTCGAGTGGCAGATCCCAGGAATTCGGCGCGAGTTGATTATCGCGTTAATTAAATCCCTGCCTAAACCGATTCGTCGAAACTTTGTGCCCGCGCCGAATTATGCCGAAGCGTTTCTGGGGCGGGCTACGCCATTGGAGATGCCGCTGTTGGATTCACTGGAACGTGAACTACGCCGCATGACCGGCGTGACGGTGTCACGTGACGATTGGCAATGGGATCAGGTTCCTGAGCATCTGAAAATGACGTTCCGCATGGTCGGTGAGAAACACCAGACGTTGCGTGAAGGCAAAGATTTGATGGCGTTAAAAGGCCAACTGAAAGAGAAAGTTCAGGAAACCTTGTCCGCAGTGGCAGATGATGGCTTGGAGCAAAGCAATCTGCATATTTGGAGCTTTGGCAAATTGCCGGAATTCTATGAGCAGAAGCGGGGCGGTTATTCTGTCAAAGCCTATCCGGCTCTGGTCGATGAGAAAGATAGCGTAGCCATTCGTTTATTTGACAGTGAGCAGGAACAACAACAGGCAATGTGGCGCGGAACACGCCGCTTGTTGTTGTTGAACATCCCATCACCCATCAAATATTTGCACGAAAAGCTCCCCAACAAAGCCAAGCTGGGGTTGTATTTTAACCCTTACGGCAAGGTGCTGGACTTGATAGACGACTGCATTTCTTGTGGCATCGACAAGCTGATTGCGCAATACGGCGGGCCGGTGTGGCAGGAACAGGCGTTCACGCAGTTGCAAGAACGTATTCGCGCTGAACTGAATGACACCGTGGTCGAGGTCGCCAAACAGGTAGAGCAGATCCTGACTACGGTGTTCGCTATCAATAAGCGCCTCAAAGGGCGGGTAGATATGTCGCTAGCGCTGGCGCTATCAGATATTAAAACCCAACTGGGTGGGCTAATTTATCGTGGCTTCGTTACGGAAAACGGTTGGAAGCGGTTACCGGACACGCTGCGTTATCTGCAAGCGATAGAACGGCGATTAGAGAAGCTGGCGGTCGATCCGCATCGCGATCGGGCGCAGATGTTGCGTGTTGAGCATGTGCAACAGGTGTGGCAGCAATGGCTAAACAAACTGCCACCGACTCGTCGCGAGAATGAAGACGTCAAAGAAGTGCGCTGGATGATAGAAGAGTTGCGCGTTAGCCTGTTTGCGCAGCAGTTAGGCACGCCTTACCCTATTTCCGATAAGCGCATTTTGCAGACCATTGAGCAATTATCGTCATAAACAACGTTGCGTTCGGCACAGGCTCCGCTAATACGGAGCCCGTGCTATTTAGTTGCTGCCAGTGTCGTTAAATGGTCATAAATGGCGGTTATGGCCAAAGCCCGGTTGTCGGCGCGATAACGATCTTTCGCTGCGGGTGCCGAGCTTTGAATGGCTATCAGCCGCCAGCCGTCAGCGGTTTTCAACAGTAATGGCGAGCCGCTGTCACCCGGTAAAGTATCGCATTGGTGCGATATTACGCCTTGCTGCGCCCAGCCTGTCACTTGACAGTTTTGGTGGCTATAGAGGGAATCCAGATGGTCTTCTGGATAACCGGCTTGGGTAATCCGTCGCTTCGCCTGTTTCATTTCCCGCGTAAGGGCTTTGCTATCGCCGTGCCATAAGGGTAACGGCTTGATAGGTAAAGGTTGGGTATCCTGTAACCGAATGAGCGCAAAATCCAAGGCGGCGGCAGAAGGGGGCACGATCCACCCGTCACCCTCTGGTTTGAGTTTTTTACCCAGGCGTTTATCGACCAGCGTTTCGAGATTGTCGAGCTGGTAAGCCCATCCATTAGGTTGAGAAATAAAGCGCAGCGCGATTGCTTTATCCAATACCCCTGGGGGGGATAGCACGCAATGGCCCGCGGTGAGCGCCAGATGTGGTGAAATCAAGGTAGCGGTACACAGATTACCGCTGGCGGTTTCCACTTGGCCAATGGCTTGCCAAGGCCAACCTTGCGTTTCACTGACCTTGATGCGCTCATCTTTGCCAAAAAACAAACGCGTTTGTTCCGACTGAGATTCATCATAAGGGTTATCAGCCCGAACTGAACAGGTCAATGTAAGTGGAAATGAGCACAACAACAACAGAACGGATTTGTGCATAGATCTTTTGCCTGACAAATACTGAGCATCCATAAACTCACCGAATGTTCACTATAGACTTAAATCGTGGTTATTGGGATAAATCTTAATTGATTTCCCAGTCAATTTTGCCATTGGTGGTAGAGGGCTACAGATAACACATCGTGGCAACCAGCCCACAAACGATCAAAACCCCTAGGATAATTTCGAACAAATAACGTTGCCGCACCGATAGCATCCTCACTAAAAACAGGCCAAAACGATGTTGTCATGTTCAGCTCGCCGTTAGGTTATTGGGACGCTTGCCGGCTTCGCTAACGGGTTATGCCATCATAAATGAAGGTGATGAGGCTTACCGTGAGGGATTGGTTTCGGCGTGTAACGTTAGGTACGCGCCGGTTGTTGGCTCAGTTTAATAACGATAGCGTGTATATACCCGGCACATTACAGTCGATGCCATGTTGCTCGCTGCTATTTTAGTTACAACATATAATTTAAGGTGACAATTCAATTATCTGTAACTCCTGCACTCATCTATCACTACACTGCGCTATGTCGCCATCTAAGCTGAGCAGGATAGGGATGGCGCGATAGTCCGCGCCATCCCTCACTATTATTTACAAATAACGGTTTTCCAAATGCTGACGGAAATAGCGCGGATTGAGCGCCTCTCCGGTTGCGTTGGCGATTAGCGTTTCGGTTGAGAAACGGCTGCCGTGGCGCCATATGTTTTGCTGCAACCAGTGGAACAACGCGCTAAGGTCACCCCGGGCGATATCTTCAGTGAGTGATGGCAGTGCGGTGCGGATTTGGGCAAACAGTTGAGCCGCATACATCGCCCCTAGGGTGTAGGTTGGGAAGTAACCGAATGCACCATCAGTCCAATGAATGTCTTGCATACACCCATTGCGGTAATCGCCGGTAGTATCAATGCCGAGATATTGCTGCATTTTTGCATTCCATAGCGCTGGAATATCGTCAACCTCAATGTCACCTTCGATTAACGCTTTCTCGATCTCGTAACGTAAAATGACATGCGCAGGATAGCTGACCTCATCGGCATCAACGCGGATTAAGCCCGGTTTAACACGTTGATTGAGGAGGATGAAGTTATTCTCCGCCAATGCCGGTTGTTCACCGAATTGTGCAATGATCAGCGGACGCAAAATCTTCAGAAACTCATCACTTCGCGCCAGTTGCATTTCGAACAATAAACTTTGCGATTCATGAATCGCGGTGGAACGCGCTTGTGCAACGGGTTGCCCCAGCCATTTGCGCGGTAGATTTTGCTCATAACGGGCGTGACCGGTTTCATGCACTATGCCCAATAACGCCGTCAAAAATTCGTTATCGTTATAACGCGTTGTAATGCGCACATCTTCTGGAACGCCCCCGCAAAATGGATGCGCGCTGACGTCCACACGGCCAGAGTCAAAGTTAAAGCCAAGCAGTTTCATTACGCTCAAACTGAGCTTACGTTGTGTCTCCACATCGAAGGGGCCTTGCGGCATTACGCAGGGTTGTTGTGCTTGCTTCTCGACAACCTTTTGTAATAAATCGGGCAGCCAAGTTTTCAAATCTCCGAAGATCTGATCAAGCTGGTTGCTACACATACCCGGTTCGAAAAGGTTGAGCAACGCATCATAGCGGCTATTGCCTGCGGCCTGTGCTCTTATTTCTGCCTCTTCGCGGCTGAGCTTGACCACTTCGCGCAGGTTGTCTGAAAAACCCTCCCAGTCATTGGCTGGCCGTTGTGAACGCCAGGCGTGTTCACAACGCGCACCGGCCAATGATTTAGCCTCCACCAGTTGTTCCGGCACTAATACTGCATTGTCGTAATGACGGCGCATTTCTAGCAGGTTAGCGCGTTCGTCATCGTCCAACGATTCCTGTTGCGCACGGTCGAGTAATTGGCCTGTTTTATCGGCGGTCAATATTTGGTGCTGCAACACGCTTAACTCCGCTAAGGCTTCAGAGCGTGCTTTGCTGCCGCCCGGCGGCATCATGGTTTGCATGTCCCATCCGGCGATGGCAGAGAGATGGCCGAATCGCGATAGGCGGGTGAACAGGGTACATAATTCGTGGTAAGCAGATGAAGAAGGTGTAGACATGATATCTTGGCTCCATGATTAACAATTCGCTTAACGGCGTTACGAATCGGTTTTGACTAATAAGGGCTGTTGGATAGGCCAACAAAATCGTAAACAGGCACCGCCCAGCGGGCTGGCGTCTGCCCAAATGCTGCCGTGGTGAGCTTCGGCAATGGAATGTACGATCGCCAGCCCCAAACCACAGCCGCCAGTGGCACGATCGCGGCTGGGATCAAGACGAACAAAGGGTTCAAATATTCGTTGGCGTTCATGCGGTGCGATACCAGGGCCGTCATCTTCTACCTGTAGACAAGCGTTGACGCCATCGATCCATAAACTGATGCGGAGCCGATGTTCTGCATAGCGCAATGCATTATTGAGTAAATTGTCCACAACACGCTCCATCAGGCGCAGGTCGACACCGCCGAAATCAGCCCCATGTGGAATGGTGAGTTCAATATCGCGGTCGGCATGAATTGATCGTACATCTTCAACTTTGTCTTGTAACCAACCGGCGAGATCGAGGGGAGCCCTATTCAAAACAACTTGCGGGCGGTCGATTTGCGCATAGGTCAATAACTCGTCAATTAACGACTCTAACTGCCCAATGTCACTGTTTAACGCTCGTTGTTCAGCGTCCGAAAGGTTATCACTCATCGCCAATCGGTAGCGCAACCGCACCAGCGGGGTACGCAGTTCATGAGCGACCCCGTCAATCAACTGCTTTTTACTGGCGATCAGGGTATTGATATTGTCGGCCATTTGATTGAAGGCGACGCCAAGCCGATTCAGACTCGATGTGGTATCGAAATGGGTGCGTTCATCGAGATGCCCGGCTCCTAAACGTTGCGCAGCACTTTCCAATTTTAGTAAATCTTGCCAGTGTGGCCGCATCCACAGGAATACGGGTAATGCCAGTGACAGACCGATTAACAGCAGCAGCGCAAAATCGAGCAACCGCATTTGGTGCAAGTAAAACAGGTAAGGAATCGGACCGACCACCAACACATAATGGCTGCGCGGAATACGTTGCATGAAGGTATATTGATCATCAAGGGCAATGATCTCACCCTGCCGAAGACGTTTCATCATGTCCTCGCTCAGACGCTGTTTGCCAAGCGGTTCGATATGCAGTTCGAACGACAGGTTAAGATCAAGATTATCAATGGTTTTGTTCCAGTCTTTCAGCGGTATTTCCCGCAGTTCGCTGCGCATCAGATACAGCGAGCTTTTCATCAGATCGTCCATCGATTCGCGCCCGGCGCGTTCGGCTGTGACTTTGTACACCAGTCCGACCAACATCGCCATGACCAGAAAGCAGACAAACAACAGCAAAAAGAACTGAACAAAAATTTTCTTCATTGCTGGCGAATCTCCCAAGCATTGGGCGCGAACAGGTAGCCTTTATTACGTACGGTCTTGATGCGGAAAGGTTCTAACGTGTTGTCATACAGCTTGCGACGCAGGCGGGAAATCGCGACGTCAATGCTGCGATCCATACCATCGTAACTGACTCCGCGCAGATTCAGGAGCAAGGCTTCACGGTCCATAACCTGTCCGGCATGGGTTGCTAATTCCCATAACAAATCAAAATCGCCAGTGGAAAGGGTGATGGCTTCTCCTGCCAAGGTAATTTGCCGGTTCACTGGGTCGATGCACAGCAAGCCAAAATGCAATGCATTGTGTTGGGTAAGCGTTGATGGCATCTCGCTCTTTGGTTTGCCATCGTGTTGGCGCAGGTGTAACCGTAAGCGCGCCAGCAGAACCGCAGGCGGTGTCGTTTTCAAAATGTAATCATTGGCACCCATTTCTAATGAAAGAATATGGTTCATATCGCTGTCAAGGGAAGTTAGCAGCACGATTGGGCCAGCAAATACTGGCCGCAGATCGCGGCATAGCGTCATGCCGTCTTTACCGGGTAGCATAATATCTAGCAGCAGCAGGTCTGGCTGTTCTTGCTCAACGCGCGCCTGCGCGGTATCACCCCGTGGTTCTACCAGCACCTCAATGTCATGTTTGCCCAGATAAGCGGCGATCAGCTGGCCAACTTCCACATCGTCTTCAACAAAAATAATTTTATGCATTTTATGTCGTTATCAGCAAAGTAAACCGTTCCATTCTACGCCGCGTTTCATTAAACAATGACTCAACGTAGTGGTCGACCGCCATCTACGCCAAACGTTCGTCCGGTGACGTAACAGCTGTTGAGAAGATAATTCACCAACTCGACCACTTCGCTCTCGCCGGGGGCGATCTTCATCAGTGATTTTTCCAATGCTTGCTGGCGGTAGGCTTCGTCATCTCCGGAATTAAAGATAATCAACGATGGGGCAATAGCATTCACTTTGACTTCCGGTGCCAGTTTACGCGCAAACGATCGCGTCATATTGTCCAGTGCCGCTTTGCTGGCGGCATAAGCAATATGTTTATCGCTACCTTTTTCAACAACGTAATCGGTCAGATGAATGATATCGGCACCGGCTTGGCCTTGCCCTCGTAAGCAAGACTCCAATAGTTGATTCAGTAGGTAAGGGGTATAGACGTGGATTTGCAGCATTGACGCCATTATCTGTTCTGGCGGCGTCTGCGGCGATTCTGCTAACCACGCGCTGGCGTTGTGGATCACCGCCCGTAGTTTGGGCGCAATCTGTTTCACTTGCTCGGCAAAACGGTAAATCCCATCATGCGTAGAGAAATCCCCCTGAATACAGATAGCTCCGCGTCTTTTTAACTCAGTTAATATGGGATAATCGCTGCGATAAGCGATGATAACGGGGATCTCGCGTTGCAGGAAGGATTCGGCTAAGGCTAAACCAATCCGGCGAGCACCACCGGTAATCAGCACCGGTGATGTATGACTATGTTCCATCGATTAAAGCTCCTGGACAGGCTGGCAAACAATAGGGGAATTATGCCATCATAAGGCGCTAAATCGTTATCGCTTCGCATTGATTATGCATTTCAGGATGTGATATCCCTTGAGGGAGCGAGGATAACGACAACGGATCGGTATCAGCCGTTTTGAATCTAGCGTACAGCTGCCCCTTGTGGAACGTATTCATCGTGTGCCTATCGCGCTAAGTGATTGAGATGAGGGGAACAGCCACTTTGTATGTTGACATAAACCGGTAAACACGGGCCAAGAGGGGAATTGAGGGGATGAGCAACAGCCACCTTGCATCCGTCGCGTGCAGTGAGAAAATCTGCTTTGACTACGTCGATTTTCTATCAGCATCGTGCAAGAAACACTGGCGCTTTATAGATGCAATATACGGTGTGATGCCTATTTTTGGCATGGTATTGAAATCGCGGGTGGCGAGCAAGCACACGCGAAAAGAGCATTTAAAAGAGCTCGCTTTACAGGTTGTTTCAACTCAAGTTAGCGATGAGACTAACATTTTACGCTTGATCGATTTGGCGCAGCAGCAGGGGTTAGCCGTGTTTGATATCCAATTGCCTTATGCACTGGACAAAAATCAGTTGGCTGTGATTCAGCAAGAGTGTGGTGACCAGATGCGAGTCACACAGCTCGGCGAGCGAATAACGATAACCACTCAAAAAAAATGACCAGGTAAACACCTGGTCATTTTTTTGTTTATTGCATCATGAACCAGCCTGCAGGCACCGTGGCGAGCAGTAGGAGGAAAATGCTGCTCTTCTCTAGGGTATTCAATAACTTCACATCATCATGACCGCGGCGGGCATAGATGAACACCAATAATCCCGGCGCATACAGCAAGACTGACATCAATAAATGCATCAAACCTGAAGCATAAAGCAGCCAAATGCCATATAAACATGCGCCGGCCGCTGCAAAAATCAATCGCTTATCATTGCGTTGCTTCGCGACTTTAAACAAAAATGCACCGACCAAAAAATACGGTACCAAGACCATCTCAGACGCGATCGTCAGCAACGAATTATAGTTGCTGCCGGTCAACCAAATGATCACCAGCGCTGCCTGTACGGCGCCATTAGTCAGCCATAAAGACGCGGATGGGGCGTGGTGCCTGTTCTGTTTACGGAAGGTCTTTGGGAATGCCCCGTGTTGTGCGGCCACCAGCGGCACTTCCGCGGCCATAATGGTCCAACTGAGGTAGGCACCGCATACTGAAATAATCAAACCGGCCGCAATGATCACGCTACCCCATGGGCCAATCAGATCGACCATCAATACTGCCATTGATGGATTCCGCATCTGCGCTAATTCGCTGCGTGGCACGACGCCGAGCGCCAATAATGTCACCAGTAAATACACGGCAAGGGCTGAGATGACAGCCAGCATTGTCGCGACGCCGACATCTTTCTTGTGCCGCGCGCGCGCGGATAATACCACTGCACCTTCAACGCCGATAAACACCCATAGGGTGATCAGCATAGTATCTTTTACCTGTGTCCACACCGGCTTACCGAGTGCCACTCCGCTGAAGTCAAGTGTGAATACTTCCATTTTGAAAGCAAGAGCGGCCAACACGGCGAACAGCCCAAGCGGTAATAGTTTTGCTAATGTGGTCGCCAGGTTGATGCTGGCGGCGGTCTGTGTGCCGCGCAGCACTAACGCATGCACCACCCATAGCAAGACAGATTCCCCCAAGAGAGCTTGCCAAGTATTACCGTCACCAAGGATCACAGCATCGCCGCGATCGGTGAAAATACTCAATGCGGCAAACACAATCACTAAATAAGAGACGTTGGCGATGACCGCGCATAACCAGTAGCCCCAAGCAGAACAGAAGCCGACTAATTCGCCGAACCCTTCTTTGGCGTAGGTGAAGATACCGCCATCCAGATCGGGACGCAGGCGCGTCAGTAACAGCATGGCGAATGCCAGGAACAAAATACCAACGCCGGTGATCCCCCAGCCTATCAGTAACGCCGCGGGGCTAGCGACTTCCGCCATGTTTTGCGGCAGGCTGAACACGCCAGCACCGAGCATCGAACTGAGCACTAGGGCGGTTAACGCGGTTAGACCTAATTTTTTTTCCAATGATGGTTCCCAAACACAGAATAAATAACTGGCGAGCATCTATTGAACAGTAACAACACAATGAAAAGTATTGCGAACAGAGACAATAGCCCTAAAAATTGGCGCAAATTTTACGGAGGGAACGGGTGAGATGCAATGATTGAATATGCGCAATCGGTAAAAAATTATTCAGTCAATTCTGAAAAACGATGCAAAAAAACGGGCGGCTTTATATGGCCGCCCGGGATGCATAGCTAAATGGGGATTATTTGAACAAATCTGCACTGACGGTTAGGTTGCCGCCGCTCTTGTTCTGCCACTGGCGAGTAACGTGATAGTACTTGGCACCTTTCGCCGCAGCCCGTTTAGCGACTTCGGTGGAGACGTCCGTCATGCTGTTAAAATGGCCGGTGAAGGTGACTGAGTCAAAGGGCTGCATTTGCGCCGCAGTAATATTATTCACTTCTTGTATCTTGGTACCGTCAGGTAGCGTGACAGTGTAGCGTTTGCCGGTAGAGGATTGCGTTTCGAAGAAACGCCCAACTTCACGGCTTGGTGAACCTGAAGAGGCTACGCCGGGAATTTCCACTTTCGCGGCTGCAGCGCCACCAGCGGCCAGTGCCGCTTTACCGGCTTCTGAATCGGCAGGGATCGCATCAGGGCTTTGGACGATGCGTTTTGGCGCATCTGCTTTATAGATATATGCGGTAATGTATTGATTGCCGCCTTGGTTAGCATCCACTTGACGCACAATAAAGAATGAATCGGCGCCTTTTTTCTTGGCTTCTTTTGAAATCGCGTCGTTAACATCCGGTTGGCTGCGGAAGAAACCGCTGGCGCTAACGGTGTCATACGGCTCTAACCGATAGGCTTGATCTTTTGGTAATTCTTTCACACCGTTAAACACGCGGTAGTGGGCTTTTTTACTCACTTCTGGGGCATCTTTATGATAGATGTCTGCGGTGACGCGCCAATTGCCGCCGTTGTTGGTATTGCTAATATCTTGAATATAGAAGGCATCAGCGCCTAATTTGTCTGCACGGCGAGATACGGCATCTGCGGCTTCATTGATGGCAATAAAGCGGCCAGTAATCGTGATGCGATCAAACGGCTTAACAGCCGCTGCTTTTTCAGGTGTTAACTCAAGCGCTGCCTGAGCGGAGAGCGCGGTGAGTGATAACAAGGCTGATGCGATGATCGAGGTCTTCAGCTTCATAAAAAATCCTTTCGCCTAGCGCATTAACGTTTATAACGTGCTGAACTGTTGAGGTGTCATTCAGCCGTTGATTATTACATGTATTCTTGGCGGGTGTCTCAGCATTTTATGTCATCACATGAGACAAATCTGTTTACCTTCATCATGTTTTTAATCTATAGAAACTATTATAAGTTTCAATAATAAAGCGTTTGGCTGAATAAGCGTTAATTATTCACAAATTTATAACTATTATGCTGCATTGTCGCTGTGCACCTTCGTTAAGGTAACGGGAGGGGGAAAAAATAGTGCGCTTTGCCGGGTATTATTGGCGACTATTTCACGCAAAATTGCGGTGTGTCATATCCTTATGTGAATTTTTATGTAAAAACTGGTCGAATGGTTCACGCAATCATGGATCATCGATCATATTTTCAGTAGGTTATAGATGGTGCCGATATTCACTTGCAGGCAAGGTCAGATAAAGCCTTGCTGGTCGGTGCTATGGCTATGGGGTAGGAAGATAATAAAATCCAAAAGTTAAATGGAAGAGAGAATATTATGCGTATTGGTGTACCAAGAGAACGGTTGGCCAATGAAGCCCGCGTTGCTGCAACACCTAAGACGGTGGAGCAATTACTGAAACTGGGCTTTACCGTCGCGATTGAACGCGATGCAGGCAAACTGGCAAGCTTTGATGATGTCGCTTATGAAACGGCTGGAGCGACCCTTACCGACACGGCCGAAGTCTGGCAATCGGATCTGATACTGAAAGTGAATGCGCCGCAAGAGGACGAAATTGCCTTAATGCGCGAGGGCAGCACGTTGGTCAGCTTTATCTGGCCGGCACAAAACCCTGAACTGATGGAGAAACTCGCAGCGCGGAATGTGACGGCGCTGGCGATGGATTCCGTGCCGCGCATTTCGCGCGCGCAATCGATGGATGCATTGAGTTCGATGGCGAACATTGCCGGTTATCGCGCCATCGTAGAAGCCGCTCACGAGTTCGGTCGTTTCTTCACCGGCCAGATCACTGCAGCAGGCAAAGTGCCGCCAGCAAAAGTGATGATTATTGGTGCCGGCGTTGCGGGGCTGGCGGCTATTGGTGCCGCAGGTAGCTTGGGGGCGATCGTACGTGCTTTCGATACCCGCCCGGAAGTAAAAGAACAAGTGCAGAGTATGGGCGCAGAATTCCTTGAGTTGGATTTTGAGGAAGAGGCCGGTAGTGGCGATGGTTACGCCAAAGTGATGTCTGACGCTTTTATCAAGGCAGAAATGGCGCTGTTTGCGGCACAGGCGGAAGAGGTTGACATCATTGTTACCACCGCACTGATCCCAGGCAAACCCGCGCCGAAATTGATCACCAAAGAAATGGTGGCGTCAATGAAGCCCGGCAGCGTCATCGTTGATCTGGCAGCACAAACCGGTGGCAACTGTGAATTGACCGTTGCCGATCGGGTGACCGTCACGGAAAACGGCGTCAAAATCATCGGGTATACCGATTTGCCAAGCCGGCTGCCGACTCAATCGTCACAGCTGTATGGCACCAACCTGGTTAACTTGCTAAAACTGCTGACAAAAGAGAAAAACGGCGAAATTGATATTGATTTCGACGACACCGTGATTCGCGGCGTGACGGTGGTGCGTGAAGGTGAAGTGACCTGGCCAGCACCGCCGATCCAGGTTTCAGCTCAGCCTAAGCAGCCGCAACCGGCAGAGCCTGCCACCAAAGTAGAGAAAAAACCGACTTCACCTTGGCTCAAATATGGCCTGATTGCGCTGGCGATTATCCTATTCGGGTGGTTAGCCGACTCGGCACCCAAAGAGTTTTTATCGCACTTTACGGTGTTTGCGCTGGCCTGCGTAGTGGGTTATTACGTGGTGTGGAACGTCAGTCATGCTTTGCATACCCCGTTGATGTCTGTCACCAACGCGATTTCAGGGATTATCGTCGTCGGTGCATTATTGCAAATCGGGCACGGTGGCTGGGTGAGTTTCCTCTCTTTCATCGCCGTCTTGATTGCCAGCATCAATATTTTCGGTGGTTTCACCGTCACTCAGCGCATGCTGAAGATGTTTCGCAAGAACTAAGGGGTAACAAATGTCTGGAGGATTAGTTACAGCTGCATACATTGTTGCCGCTATTTTATTCATTTTCAGTCTGGCTGGTTTATCGCGCCATGAAACGTCCAAACAGGGTAACTTGTTCGGCGTCGCCGGGATGGCGATCGCGTTGATTGCCACCATCCTTGGGCCAGATTCTGGCAACGTGGGATGGATAATCATCGCGATGATTATTGGTGGCTCGATTGGTATCTATTTGGCCAAGAAAGTTGAAATGACCGAAATGCCGGAGTTGGTGGCAATGCTGCATAGCTTTGTCGGCCTGGCGGCGGTACTGGTTGGTTTCAACAGCTACTTGGATCACGGTACGATGACGGATCCGGTAATGGAAAATATCCATTTAACCGAAGTGTTCCTCGGAATCTTCATCGGTGCCGTCACCTTTACTGGCTCGATTGTGGCGTTTGGCAAGCTGCGGGGCATTATTTCGTCCAAGCCGTTGATGTTGCCTCACCGTCATAAATTGAATCTGGCCGCGTTGGTGGTGTCTTTCTTCTTATTGGTCATGTTCGTGCGCACCGACAGCGTTGGGTTAGAAGTCTTCGCGTTGTTGGTTATGACGGTCATCGCGCTGGCGTTTGGCTGGCATCTGGTTGCGTCAATTGGCGGTGCAGATATGCCAGTCGTGGTATCGATGCTTAACTCCTATTCGGGATGGGCAGCGGCAGCGGCAGGGTTCATGTTGAGCAACGATCTGTTAATCGTCACGGGGGCCTTGGTCGGCTCTTCCGGTGCGATTCTGTCTTACATCATGTGTAAGGCGATGAACCGATCGTTCATTAGCGTGATTGCTGGCGGTTTCGGCACTGATGGTTCTTCTACCGGTGATGCAGAAGAAATGGGTGAATACCGTGAAACCACGGCGGAAGAGGTGGCTGAATTGCTGCGTAACTCCACGTCTGTGATCATTGCACCAGGTTACGGTATGGCTGTTGCACAAGCGCAATACCCTGTCGCGGAGATCACTGAGAAACTGCGTGCGCGGGGCATCAAGGTGCGTTTCGGTATTCACCCGGTGGCGGGGCGTTTACCAGGGCACATGAACGTGTTACTGGCTGAAGCCAAAGTGCCGTACGATGTGGTATTGGAGATGGACGAAATCAACGACGATTTCCAAGATACCGACACCGTATTGGTCATTGGTGCTAACGATACGGTCAACCCAGCAGCGCTGGAAGATCCTCGCAGCCCAATTGCCGGGATGCCGGTGTTGGAAGTGTGGAAAGCGCAAAATGTGATTGTCTTTAAGCGCTCAATGAATACCGGTTATGCTGGCGTGCAGAATCCATTGTTCTTTAAAGAAAACACGCAAATGCTGTTTGGTGATGCTAAAGCCAGTGTCGAAGCTATTAAAAACGCATTGTAATCGTTAAGTAATATCGATAATTAATAACGGGCCGAGGTGATGGCCCGTTTTTTTATCAATCACACCGGCGCAGATCGCATCGACAGGGGAAATCGTGCGCATTCTCGGGCAAAATCGCTTATAACTTGTGCAACTCAACACATCAGATCACAATTAACGGATGTAATGCGGTATCTTATATCCCGATTTTATCAATTTAACGGATCCTAGACCCAATATGATTATCAAACCTAAGGTTCGCGGCTTTATCTGCACCACCACTCATCCGGTGGGTTGTGAAGCCAATGTTCGTCGTCAAATTGCCTATACCAAGCAACAAGGTGCCATTGCTAATGGCCCAAAACGCGTCTTGGTTATCGGTGCATCTACCGGTTATGGCCTGGCATCGCGTATTGCCACCGCATTTGGCAGTGGTGCTGCGACAATCGGTGTGTTCTTTGAGAAAGCCGGTACTGAAACCAAACCTGCGACCGCTGGCTGGTACAACTCTGCCGCCTTTGACAAAGCGGCTAAAGAAGAAGGGCTGTACGCAAAAAGCGTCAACGGCGACGCGTTCTCTAATGAGTGCCGCGCAAAAGTCATCGAACTGATTAAACAAGATCTGGGTCAGATTGATCTGGTGGTTTACTCCTTGGCATCGCCGGTACGTAAAATGCCGGAAACCGGTGAAGTGGTGCGCTCAGCGCTGAAACCTATTGGTGAGGTTTATACCACTACGGCGATTGACACCAATAAAGATCAAATCGTCACCGCGACCGTTGAACCCGCAACGGAAGAAGAAATTGAAAACACCATTACCGTGATGGGCGGCCAGGATTGGGAATTGTGGATGTCAGCACTAGAAGAAGCCAATGTGCTTTCCGAAGGTGCCAAGTCTGTCGCATATTCCTATATCGGTACGGATTTGACCTGGCCAATTTACTGGCACGGTACACTGGGCCGGGCAAAAGAAGATCTGGATCGTGCTGCAACCGCCATTCGCGGCGATCTGGCCGCCAAAGGCGGCACGGCACACGTCGCGGTTCTGAAATCCGTCGTGACCCAAGCTTCCTCTGCTATTCCTGTGATGCCGCTGTATATTTCAATGGCTTTCAAGATCATGAAAGAGAAGGGCATTCACGAAGGCTGCATGGAACAGGTGTATCGTATGATGCGCACCCGCCTTTACGGTGATGATCTGGCTCTGGACGACCATGCGCGCATTCGTATGGATGACTGGGAACTGCGTGATGACGTTCAGCAAGCCTGTAAGGACTTGTGGCCGTTGATCACATCAGAAAACCTCAGCCAACTGACCGACTACACCGCTTACAAGCAGGAGTTCCTGCGCCTGTTTGGGTTTGGTCTCGAAGACGTTGACTACGATGCGGACGTCAACCCAGACGTGCGTTTCGATGTCGTCGAGCTGTAATCCGCGTTAGGATGAGATAAACAGGCCCCTGTGGGGGTGTGTTTGTCTCATCTACGCTTATTTTAGCGTGTGGGGAACCTTCTAGGTGACTCAGATTCGCGGGTAATCGCGCGTATATGACTTATCGTTTCAGCGCTTCCTGCCACACGATTTAAAACCAATCTCCATCCAATATCGAGTTGTGCAGTTGCCTTTGTAAAGCACAATCGTTCCTTCTGCAACTTTGTCTATTCCCTAATACAGTGTTGTGAATTGTAATTATATATTGCAAAATGAAACTGAATGGCAGCAAGGATCGCAAACGCCCTTCTGACAAGTGGCAAGTATCTCTACCGTCAATGTCTTGCGACATCACTGTCTGCTATTTATACCTGATGTTGATGACCAATGTGGTGAGTAACATACTCATTCAGCGTAGTGCTGACAGCCTCTAACATCAAATTTAATAATAATGCTTTCTATTTTATAGGGATGTAATTGCATGGAAATTAATAAATCATATAAAAAGAATCTCATTACCTTGGGTGTATTGTCATGTTTTATTGGATATGCGCATGAGGCGCTGAGCTACCCGTTAATCAATGATCAAATAAATACCAATACGCGTTATTCCAACTCAGAACTCTATATAGATACAAATCATCAAATAGTAGGGATTACACTCGCGGATGAATCTACTTTACTCATGAACGGCGAGAGTCAGGCGACTGATACGGTGGTCGAAGGCCATTCCCTTATCCATATGTATCGATATGATGAAAAGACAGTGGGAAATCCGGTTATCAAAAACACGACCGTCAATGAATACGGCAGTGTTCATATGGCAGCAGGCTCTCTCTCAGTCGGTCAGTTATTTATTGGTAAAGATGCTTCATTAGATATTGATAACAATAAGATGGGGTTAACTGATGTTTCCGTTAACACTCCCGCTCCAGCTGCGAATGTGGCTATCGAAAATCTGACGTTAGTGGGAACGGCAGAGATAGCGCCCACTTGGCCGAGTTATCAAGGTGAGGATGGCGATGCACCATTACCAGAAAAACCGGGTCCTGCTCTGATTACCCGCATCGATAATTTAAATATGCAGTTAGGTAGCAAGTTGTCCATGACCCCCTATAAATCAGGCGTACAATTTAACCGTCTCGAGTTAAAAAATCTGTCTGGTGAAGGTGATTTTTATTTAACAACCAGCCTAGCTGATGGCCTTAGCGATAAAATATATGTATCAGACCACGCCTCGGGTAACTTTGGTTTACAAGTGAAAGACAGTGGGCGTGAGGTTAAAAATCCGCAAAACATCCAGTTGGTTTATATCAATAGCGGTGATGCACGGTTTAATTTGCTCAATAATGGCGGGGTCGTTGAAGCAGGTATCTGGCAATACAAGCTGTATAATAAAACAGATAATGGTCACACGGAGTGGTATCTGGTTGGGGGGCAACCAGGTGCATTGCCTCCACCGGAGACGAATCTCCCCCCTGATACCAATACTGGAACGCCCGAAGAAGGTAACAACACAACATCAAATCCTAAGCTAAGTAACAGCGCTCGTGCTGTCATTAACTTAGCAACGGCTCCGCGGCATATTCTTGAAGCCGAAAGCAGTACGCTGCGCCAACGAATGGGCGATTTGCGCCGCAATGATGGCGATGTAGGGGTATGGGCGCGTTATCTGAGTGATAATTCTCACTTTAACGACAAAGGTTACAGCGTGTATCGAACAAATTTAAATGGAATGCAGATCGGCGCTGACAAAAAACTATCCATCAATAATGGAGCCTTATTGCTCGGTGCGTTTACGTCTTATAGCAAGAGCAATATTAAATCAGACAATACAAATAATGGAAACATGCGTAGTCAAAGCGGTGGCATTTATGCCACATGGCTTGATAACTCGGGTTTCTATATCGACACGCTGCTGAAAGCGAACTGTAGTGGCACACTGAATTTGGCCACCTGAATAGAGGTGGTATCATCACCTCACAGTCAAAACAGGTGACATTATGACCGGACGTAACAGACGCA